>CAIXMD010000386.1 GCA_903920415.1 uncultured Desulfomonile sp. | reverse complement strand
GATAAGGTATTATTTTTTCTGTCGCTGCTGGGCGCTCTTATTGTGTTGTGCCAGTGGTACGTTTTTGTATCAATCAGGAAATATCTCTGTGGACTCTACGATCCAATAACAAGAAGAGTAGCCTATCCGGTACTTGGATTACTCGGTCTGTCTAATTTTATCGGACTAAAGACCGTTCTGGAATTTACCGGGAAGCTGACTGACAGCGTAGGCCAGGAAATTGCCGCAGTGGCCTTTTTCAGTTATCTCGGCTTGGTGCTTGTGCTTTCTCTTTTCTTTCTTATGCTGCATGCTCTTGATCACATTATACAAGTTAAGAATGCGGCACCAGCTCTAATTGAGAAGTTACGAGGCGTCTTCAAGTCGCTGACGAGAAGTGAGAAAGGCCGCCTCGACACTACCCTTTCAGCTTCGGCCCAAGTACCGGGTAAAGTCGATTCAACCCAAATTGACAACGAAAAGGCCGCAAGTGCCGGCATCGTGTCCAACAAATTACTTTGTACCTCGGGCCATGGGGCTGAGCATGATCCTGAAGCTCCATCCCTTACCCGAAGAACTTTTCTCAAATGGGGAACTGCAGCGGGACTGGCTGCCGGGGTCGGTTTTGCAGGAAAGGGAATTGCCGAAGCGTACCGGAAGCCTCTAGTGGAAGAATTCGACTTTTTCCACCCCGGACTCGAAGGACTAGCCCACCCCTTGAAACTCATTCATTTGACTGATTTCCATTTCGGGATGTTTTATGGAAGCCGTGACCTTGAACAACTCGTGGAAACAGTGAACTCCATAGAGGGTGATGCTGTAGTCCTGACAGGGGATACGTTCCATTCACCCATGTCCCCCATAGAGCTTGCCACACCATTGCTCAAACAACTTAGACCCAGAAGGCTCGGAAATTTCGCCGTGCTCGGTAACCATGATTTTTACGCAGGAGTTAACCGGTCAGTGGCTAGTTTAGAAAAGGCCGCGCTCAACGTTCTGAGAAATGAATGGGTCACTTATCATGAAGAGAATGCTTTCATTCACCTTGGCGGTGTAGACGACCCAATGGGCAATTGGCTATGGGGAAAGCAGTTCCCCCAATTCGCCTCTTTCATGAAGAAGTATCCTGTAAAGCCGGGAGTGAAGATTGTCCTCAGTCATCGCCCGAACATTTTTCCAGCAGCCTCTAATGCAGGTATTGACCTGGTGCTTGCAGGACATACTCACGGAGGGCAGATAATCCTTCCAGGGATTTCTGAAAAACGAGGTTATAGTTTGGCCCGGGTTGTCTCTCCTTTTACCCACGGCTGGTACCGAATGCACAACAGCCGGATGTACCTCAACCGGGGTATCGGCCTCACGTTCGTACCATGGAGGATCAATTGTCCGCCGGAAATCGCCGTATTGCGACTGACTGGAAAGGATCCTCAACGTTCTCCATTGAAAATAAGTGATGTATAGGATTTGCCTAAGAAGGAGGATTTGGCAGCAGAATGCGAGATTAATTCGGCACTGGCTATAAGCGGTGATCCGAAGCTACGATCGCTGTAGTTTTCTCGCTGAAAGAGTCAGTATCAGACTGAGTTTGTTGGCTTGAATTGATTAGCCGGAAGTACTACTATGAATGATGCCAAGCGCGCCGGTGAACGGCACCAGAAACTGGTCGAAGAAGGATGGGAACGAAGGTTCACTGCTGAGGAGCCTCGTTTGAGT
>CAIXMD010000385.1 GCA_903920415.1 uncultured Desulfomonile sp. | reverse complement strand
TGAAGGCCCGCTTGACCGTCGGTGGCGCTCCTACTTTCGTGCTTCCCGGAGGCGGCATCAATTTCATGGTAGACGTAGAAAAGGTAATGCCCGGGGCATTTACCTGGGTTCCCACTCCGGCAACGGTCTGTCCCATCGAGTACACGATGACTTTGAATGATTTCAGGGAAATCGGTGGACACGAGGGAGCCATCATGCCGTTTCGTCAAAAAGGATAATACCTGTCTCCCTGGGAAAGCCTCATTCTCAATCTTGGCGATGCTACTGTCCTTGTTGAATGCGGCCCCATGCGCATGTTCATTGAGGCATCGGCAGGTGGTATTCCCCGGCCTGATCTTTGTAGGACGGCTGCAAAGGAAGCCATAGGATTTCTGGAACAGATAGCCTCCAGAAGGTTGGTCCTTCAATCGCCTGCCGGGTGTATAGAAGAACCCAAAGGAAACCTGCTTGTACATTCCATGTGGAAAGCCGCCCGTTTGGTCGGTGACCCCGACTTGACTCCAATGGCCGCCGTTGCAGGAACCATCGCGGATGCTACGGCAGATCTGCTCGCGTATTTTGGAATGACCCGTATTGTAGTGAACAACGGTGGGGACGTGGCCATTCGACTGAAGACAGGAGAATCCGTAGCTGTAGGTGTACGCCGAGAGGTGGGTAACAATGAGATCTCTCACCGGCTTTTAGTAACTCCGGAAATGAACGTCGGAGGCATTTGCACCAGCGGCTTGGGAGGGAGAAGTTTTACACGAGGAGTTGCGTCTGCAGCGACCGTCTTGGCGCACAGAGCAGCCATTTCAGACGCTGCAGCCACGGCTATAGCCAACGCCACATTTGTGGAAAGCCCAGCAGTTCAAAGAGTCATGGCAGAGGAATTAGATCCGGACACCGAT
Organism: uncultured Desulfomonile sp.; assembly: GCA_903920415.1. Taxonomy (GTDB): domain Bacteria; phylum Desulfobacterota; class Desulfomonilia; order Desulfomonilales; family Desulfomonilaceae; genus CAIXMD01. The sequence continues at coordinate 2,610 of CAIXMD010000385.1, read as the reverse complement.
CTTAAAGGATTGGAAATAACTGCGTCGGTCGGGGAATTGACTGATAGTGAAGTTGAAATAGCTTTGTTTCAGGGAACCCGTCGAGCTGCACAACTTGTCCGAAAGGGCTTAATAGCAGGCGCTTGCATTACGGTTAAGGACCGAATGCGATGTACCAACGAGATTCTTAATCTCCTGACCCCTTTGAAAATCAGTACCAAGCCAGTATGAAAGAGATCGGCATTATCCAATGATAGTCAGCATCCGAATCAATTTCCTTAATTCCTCCAATCCCCCTTCCGAGATGCTTGTTATGTCAAAACCTGCAGCACACTGCTCATCCTCATTCTTTGACACCCACTTACATTGCGCTTCAAAACTAAACGGATATACGTCGGCAAAATAATCTGCCTGTATGAGAAATCCCTTGTTTTCACCGACCTCCGTCTCTATGCCGGTCACTTGAAAACCCTCCTCGTTGATATCGATAACTTGGCCTTCGTTAACCAAGTTTTCCATATCATATATGGGAAGTCGAACGAAAACATAGTTTCTCTGTAATACCCGCCGCTTTCCAATTGCCGATGTTTCCAGAGGGAGGGACAAGCGCGCTTCCAGTTCACTCTCCTCAAGTGCATGAGCTTGTACCAGTTTTCTGAAAATATTATTCAATCCATTCAGGGAGATAGTATATTTGTCCATCAATTGCTGGTTGGTCAACCCTAATCGGATGTCGGAAACTATTTCTTTGGCCTTAATTGTACGCTTTGGTGTCATGAGAGTGTGGCCTCTGCCTCAAAGTAATTCTGCTCACATTAAGATTCCACTCGGTTTCTCCCAAGATTTTTGGCCCTATAGAGAGCCTCGTCAGCGTTTCGAATCAACAGATCCATGTTTCTCTTTTCTTCCTGCTCTGCCGTAGCAACGCCGAGGCTGATTGTTATTACAATGGTATCTTCTGGTGTTATAATAGGTTTTTCCGCAAAAGACGAACGAAGCCTTTCAGCTATTTGCAGAGCCATTTCCCTGTTGCTTCCCGGGATCACCACAAGGAATTCTTCTCCTCCGTAGCGTCCACAGGAGTCGTATGGCCGCATTGAGGACACGAATCTTTGAGCCACCTCTTTGAGTACTGCATCTCCCATTAAGTGACCGTATTCATCATTGATCCGTTTGAAGTGGTCGAGATCGGCCATTATCACGCTGACCGGCGTTCCTTCTCTGCTGGATCGTGTCAGTTCCCTCTGTAAAATTTGAAAGATAGCGGATCGGTTCCAAAGGTGAGTAAGGGCATCATGCGAAGCCTGAAATTCAGAAGCTTTCAAGGCCGCAATAAGATCGTCCTGCAACCGGACAATGCGGGCACCGGCTCGAATCCTAGTTCTTAGCTCATTATAATCGAAAGGTTTGATAATGTAGTCGTCTGCTCCGGCTTCAAGCCCCTGTACAACGTTTTCTTTCCCGCTCTTGGAAGTCAAAAAGACTACGTATACGTAAGGTTCTTTACCGGAGTTCCTGAGTTCGGTGCAAATTTGGAGTCCATCCTTCTTCGGCATCATCCAGTCGAGAATAGCAAGTTTCGGACAGTCATCCTGCTGCAGCACGTCCCATGCCTCGGCCCCATCAGAACAAAGCACCACCTCATGTCCCCAGTGAGTCAGGTGGGTTTTCAGCAGCAACCGAGTCACAGGATCGTCCTCGGCAACCAATATTTTTACTCTCGAGGATTCTTCCAACATAGAAAAGCGCCTTTGAGCGTCGGCTCACCAGAATGTTCAAATTTATCTATGCAACCTGTTGGTGCTCTACGATGAATTCTCTTGCGAGAAGCTGTCCCGAATATCTTGAAATACTTGCTCCACCTCAATGAACGCCTCAACAAGCTCGGGGTCGAATTGCTTGCCTTTTTCTTTTATAATAACTTCATAGGCTTCTTGGTGGGCATATGCTTTCTTGTAGCGTCTCACCGTAATCAGGGCATCATAGACGTCTACAATGCTGACAATTCGAGCGACCAAGGGGATTTCTTCGCCCTTTAGTCCAAATGGGTATCCCGTACCGCTCCAATGTTCGTGATGATAATATGCCACATCCTTGCCCGTTGTGAGGTAGCCTTCTACTTCGCCCGACTCTCTGGCGGCTTCCTCAAGTGCTTTCCCACCCTTGATCGTGTGTTGCTTCATGAGTTCAAATTCTTCGTCGCTAAATTTGTCTATACTAAAAAGGATGGCATCCGGCAATCCCACCTTTCCGATGTCGTGGAGTACCGAGCCTTGGACCAGGTTCTCTATAAATTCTTTGGTAATAAATTCCCTGTACCTTTCTCGCAACGAGAGTCTGTGGCACAGAGCCCTGCAATAAGCCTGAATCCGCTTGAGATGAAAGGACGTTTCCTCGTCTCGAGATTCTGCGAGCTGTGCAATGGCAAGAATAGAAGCTTCCTGAATCTTCTTGGTTCGTCTGTACGATTCCAGCAACTCTTCGTGCAAAATCACCTGTTCGGTCACGTCCTGACCGAGACCCAGTATTCCACGGACGTTACCGGAACCATCGCGCATGTGGGACATCGTCATGAAAATGGTAAGCTTTCGTCCATCTATTGAAACTTGTTTTATGTTCTGCTGGACCGTC
>CAIXMD010000384.1 GCA_903920415.1 uncultured Desulfomonile sp. | reverse complement strand
GTTGTCTATTATCTTTTCTCGCTGTTTTTGCTTGCCGGTTCTTGTCTTCTCATGCGCTCCTGTCTCATGCGATCCTTTCCGGGCCGCAACGCCCCGGCAACTATGAGCATGCTTTTTGCCTTTGTCCTCCCGCCGGTATCCAATCTGATTTACATGATACATACGGACAACTCCCGCATTTCCATGGTATTCTTTTGGCTGTCAGTGATTGCTTTTCAGCGCTGGGCAGCAAAGTCGGCATCATGGTCCGGACTGATGACGCCCATCCTCATCTATTGCCTGTCCGTGCTTACCTATGAGAACACGAGCTTACTCATTTTCTCGATCCCTTTTTTTGTATGGCCTGTGTATGCAGACCGTCATACTCGTCTTCCCCTCTTGTCCTTTCTCTTTCGCCTGTCTGTTGGAGTTATTTCAGGGTTTGCACTATTTTTGGCTTTGAGATTCTTAGTTTTCTCAGGGGGAGCCGTTGGACACACCAATCTTACACCCCCATTTTCTCTTGCTTGGTCGTATCTGTCCACCCTGATGCTCTTCTTAGCTGCTCCTTTCTCAATATTATCAGGGGACAAGTGGTCATGGGCCTGGGGAGTGCTCGTTGCAGCCATCGCCTGGGGTTTACTTCGTAGTTATCCTTACCTATCCGGGAACGGGGATCCACCACGAAATGGATGCCGTGACCGGGAGTATTGCTACGGTTTGTTACTTGGAGCCATGGTATTTTTGCTGGGCATATTGCCTTACCTTTTGGCGGGATACGGAGCGGTTCTAGGTTTCACTAGCCAGAGCCGAATTTTTTCCGCAGGGTCTTTTGGACTGGCCATCTTCTTAGGGTTTCTTCTGACGCCCCGATTGAGGAATGACAAGTTCAGGGGAACCCTAAACTTTCCAGCGATCATTATCCTGGGTTTCATGGCGGTGTTCTTTGCGGACCTCCGAAATGGATGGCAGGAATCCGCGGACAAGCGAAAGGAACTCTGTGCGAGCCTTCTCCGGCAAGTTCCCGGCGTTGCCGAAGACACGACCTTATTGTTCTTGGACTTGCAATCGTATGTTTCCAACCGTGCCGTTGTTTTTCAGGGCGTAGACGGACTCGGAGAATTCGTACGAATGCTCTACAACAAAAAGAAGCTGAACGCTTACTTTCTATATCCTTCCAATAGTACCAGCCCTGATTTGGAGGGAAAAACCGCTGTAGCTTCACCACGGGGAATCATGGCCAGGGGCTCTGCGGTCAAAGGCCCCAGCCACTTGGATAGCTTACTGATTCTTGAAAGAGAAGGCACACAACTTGTTCTACTGGATCGCATCTCCGCTGATGAGAAAAAGGCTGCGATCGACTGGAACGGGGTAACCGAATTATATTCCAACCTGGACCTTATTCTTACCGCCCCAAGGCAACAAAAACGAGTGGAAGAAATCTGCCCGAAGTGAGGCGCCTTCTCTTTTCAAGTCTTATCCTGAAGATTACCCCTTTCTAGGCGAAATGGTATCACTGCCTATACAGTATTTTCTTGTACAATTGATATGCACAATCGAGGTGAATGTTCGTGTCTGTTTTCTACCTGTGCACAAACTCTGCCTTGGAGCGTGCTCCTTTCTCCACAAAATTCTTCATGCCTATGCTGTTGTCTTCTTTGGTCCAGCATTCACCGAAAATCTTCGCCTCGTTTATTAGTCCTTCTTCCAGGGTCATCTTGGCTCCTTCAAGAATTGCCTTGACCGCCAATTCGTCTATGGACCTGGAGTGGTGTTCGATATCCACTTCCGGGAGAGAATCCGGAGCATCGGCAAGCGGGCCTGTCTCAATTAACTTGACCGTGATCTGACCCGTAGCCAGTTTACGCGCTATCTCAATGGCTCTCGGCAGCACGTCTCCTTCCACTTCTTCAATGATAAAGCCGCAATCTAGGGCCTGGGCTGACGAAATTGGATTAGCCGTCCGTATCATTTCAGAAGCTTTCTCGAAACCAATGAGCCTTGGCAAGCGCTGTGTCCCTCCCATTCCGGGAATAAGACCTAGATTCACCTCGGGCTGGCCGGCAAGAATTTTCAGGCCCTTTGGAGCGACCCGAGCGGTAAAACACAGTGCCAACTCGCAGCCTCCGCCGAAAGCCAAGCCGTTGAGTGCCGCAACTATCGGTTTCCCCAGCTTCTCTAATTCTCCAGTGGCAATCTGGGCTCTTCTGGCAAAGCCCTCTCCTTGCGATGGTTCAGTGAAACCGGACATCTCTTTAATGTCAGCTCCAGCAACAAACGCCTTGTTTCCGTAACCGGTCAGTACAGCACATTTTATCTCGGGATCATTCCTAATTATCTCGCAGTACCCTTTCAATTCGTTGACGACCTTGCTGTTGATCGCATTAAGAGCCTTGGGACGGCGAATAGTAATGAGTCCCAAGTCACCTTTCTTCTCGAAAAGTACATCAAGAATCTCCCAAGGCTTTCCGGAAGCAGCTTGTTGTTTCAGGGTTCTGGAGACAGGCATGGCCGGGTATTTCTTGGCAAAAGCCTCGACCAATTCCAGAGACTTTTTCAGCCCTAGGGAATTCATGAAACTGAAAGGCGGATTCATATCAAGGGCTACACTGATCAGAAGATCGAAATCACTGGTGCTGATAATGCCTGCGTCCAGCATGTCGCAGACTATGGCAAAGTAGGCCCCTTGGAGTTCGTCCGCGATGAGCTTCTCTTTGTCCGGAGGTACTTCTATGGTTTCACCTCGGGCTGGAACCTCCCAATTGGAGTTGGATTCTAC
>CAIXMD010000383.1 GCA_903920415.1 uncultured Desulfomonile sp. | reverse complement strand
CTGGAACCGAAGGGTGGGAACGGATGTATCCGTACCATTATCAGTTCAGCACCGAAGACCCGGAACGCAAAAAGTATGAAGAGGGCATGTTCTGGTTCTATGACGGACTGCACTATCCCGAACCAATGTATCCCTTTGACATTATTTGGGACGAAGCATGGTTCCTGGCGCTGTCTCAGTTCAATACCAGGATATTCATAGTCCCTCCTGCCATGGGGATCGATCACCGCATTCATAACGGTTATATATACATAACGCCTCTACCGGTAGCGGACCCGCAAGAGATCCCCAAGAGAGCGGAACTGTTCATGAAAAGGGCTGGTTACTACTTCCAGAATTGGGACCGACTCCATGATCAGTGGGAAGCTAAGATGCGCAATGTTATTAAAAAGCTTGCCGATCTTGAGATTCCAACTCTCCCGGAGATGGAAGATGAATCAGTTGTAACCGAGGGCCTTGGTATTTCCTCTGGTTATAAGCTCCTGCGTGCCTATGATGACCTCATTGATCTCGGCATATTGGCCTGGCAATACCACTTCGAGTTCTTGAACCTCGGTTACGCAGCTTACGTGGTCTTTGTTGATTTCTGTCAAAAGGCATTTCCCGACATCCCTCTGCAAAAGGTGACGCAGATGGTGGGAGGGATAGATGTCATTATTTATCAACCGGATGAGGAGCTGAAAAAACTTGCAAAGCTAGCCATAGATCTGGGAGTTGACGAGATCGCGATGAAAGGTGACGCCGCTTCAGTGTTTAAGGGGATGGAAGCGTCGGAAAACGGCAAGAAATGGCTCGAAGCTCTTAATGCTGCTCGAGAGCCATGGTTCCATGTTTCAACCGGAACAGGCTGGTATCACCACGACCGATCCTGGAACGATGACCTAGATGTGCCGTTGTCAGCAATGGGCATTTACATTGAGAAGCTACGCAAAGGAGAAAGCATCGGCAGGCCCACTGCGAGCATAAGAGCTGAAAGGGAAAGGTTGAGTACCGAATACCGCGCCCTGCTAAAATCAGAAGGGGATTTGCAGACTTTCGACCAGATGTTGGGAACTGCTCGGACAGTATTCCCGTACGTGGAGAATCACCTTTTTTATGTCGAACATTGGTTCCATAGCCTGTTCTGGAATAAAGTCCGTGAGGTGGCTAAGATCCTCGTGGATTTCAAATTTATCCAGGATGTGGAGGACGTGTGGTACCTGAAACGCTCCGAGATCAAAGACGCTTTGTGGGATGTCGTTACAGGGTGGGCTACAGGCAGCAATCCCAGAGGACCTCTCGTATGGCCCAAAGAGGTCGCCTGGCGGAAACAGGTTATGGAGAAATTTAGGGAGTGGACTCCCCCGGATGCCATGGGGCAAGTACCGGAGACCATCAGCGAGCCTTTTACCATAGTGTTATGGGGTATCACTTCAGAGTCAATGTCTCAGTGGGCACGGCTCAAAACTATAACAGAGGGCGATCTGGCCAAGATTATTGGATTCCCTGGATCACCAGGAGTGGTAGAGGGAACGGTCCGAGTTTGCCGCACCGTCAAGGATATAGGAGAACTTCAAGAAGGTGAGATCCTTGTAGCTCCTACAACTTCTCCGAGCTGGGCGCCGGCATTTCAGAGAATCAAGGCAGTCGTCACCGACGTTGGCGGAATCATGTGTCATGCCGCAATCGTGTGTCGTGAGTACGGCCTTCCAGCTATTGTTGGAACGGGTTCGGCAACATCCAGACTCAAGACCGGCCAAAGGATAAAAATAGATGGTTCGAGCGGGGAGATCGAGATCCTCGGGTGACACGCGAAAGCGCAGTAAGAGGACTTTCTAATGGATATCTCAAAGTATGTGCTTGCTTTCGAGGATTGTGACCTCACCATGGTAGGCCGTGTCGGAGGAAAGTGCGCAAGCCTGGGGGAACTACTTAAAGCCCAGATCCTCGTACCCCCGGGCTTCGCCATTACCACGGAAGCCTACCGACAGTTCCTTGAAGACAACAGCTTACTGGATAAAGTAAATGATAGACTCATAGGCCTTGACGATAGCCGGATAGTTGAGGTCGAACGAGCTTCTGAGGACATTCGAACCTGGATCGACTCCGGGGTACTAAGCGAGAACCTGGAGGACGTCATAGCAGAACAATATCGCCTGCTCTCTCGCAGGGCCCGAATCCCAGCCCTGCCGGTTGCCGTGCGTTCCTCCGCCACGGCCGAAGACCTGCCTGGGGCTAGTTTTGCCGGTCAACAAGAAACTTACCTCTGGGTAAGAGGTGTAGACGACCTGCTTGACAAGACCAAGAAGTGTTGGTCGAGCCTATTCACGCCGAGAGCCATATCCTATAGGATCAAAATGGGATTCGATCACTCAAAGGTGCTTATCAGCGTGGCAGTGCAAAAGATGGTTCGATCCTTCACGGCCGGCGTAATGTTTACCTTGAATCCTGCCACCGGAGACCGGGCCACCGTGGTAATCGATTCCAATTGGGGCTATGGGGAAAGCGTTGTTTCGGGAGAAGTTACGCCGGATCAGTTTCACGTCAACAAGATCACTATGGAAGTTACCAAGAAAACTATTTCGGACAAACAAATTTACTATACAACCAACCCTGAGACGGACGAAGTCTTAAAACTTGAAGTGGACCCGGAAAGGCGTAGATCTCAGAGCCTCCTGGATAAAGAGATCCTTGAGTTGGCAAGACTCGCAAAGATTATCGAAAAACATTACGGCAAGCCCATGGACATTGAATGGGCCACGGAAAAAACACTCCCCTTCAAGGGTGAAATCTTTATCGTACAGAGCCGACCCGAAACGATTTGGAGCCAAAAGGAGGTGAAACCGGTAATAGAGCCCAAGGCGAGTGCTATTGAACAGATCGTTGCTGGGCTCATCAAGGGAAGGAAAGTCAAATAGGAATAATTCATAAAATTAATAAGGAGACCTATTAATGAAAGAATTGCGGGATTTCATCAACAAATGTGAAGAGGAGGGTGAACTCCATCGGATCAAGGCAGAGGTCGATTGGAACCTGGAACTGTCTCACATAGCCAAGTTGAACGAGGAGAGAAAGGGCCCGGCACTACTTTTCGAAAACGTGAAGGGTTACGATATTCCCGTTCTCACCAGCGCGTTTACCACTCCCCGGAGACTGGCTATCGGTTTGGGTATGCCCCTCAATTATTCAATGTGCGACATGGCGAGGGCATGGATGAAGCTTACCACAAAACAGCTTATAAAACCTGTGGTAGTCGATTCCGGACCTGTCTGTGAGATGGTTCTGGAAGGTGCCGACGTTGATATCGAAGCATTGCCCGTCCCATTTTTCTATCCGCTGGATGGAGGGCGATTCGTAGGCACTGCCGTATATCTGGTAACCCAGGACAAGGAGACAGACTGGATCAATTTAGGCACGTACAGAATGCAGATACACGATCGAAATCACTGCGGGATCCAGATCATCAAGGGCAAGCATTCAGATTTCCATTTCAACCAGCACAAGAAGGACGGCACCAAAATGCCTGCGGCTGCCGTAATCGGTGCTGATGCAGTCCATTTCCTTGTCTCCTCTACGCTGGTGTCCGCGCAGATTGACGAATACGATATCATAAGCACCCTGAGAGGAGAGCCCTGCGAAGTTTTCAAGAGCGATCTCACCGGGCTGTTGCTGCCTGCAAATGCAGAGATCATTCTTGAAGGGTACGTCGATCCCAAAGATCTTCGTGAAGAAGGTCCTTTCGGTGAGTACACGGGCTATTACTCGGGGGCTAAGGGTGAGGAGTGGCCGAAACAAGTTCTCCACATACAGCGCATTCTCCGCCGTAAGAAACCAATTTTTTGGGCTACCACGGTAGGAAAACCGATTACCGATACTCACATGATCCAGTCGCTAAACCGGACCGCAACCCTGTGGACTGACCTGGAAAACATGAAGGTCCCCGGGATCAAGTCTGTTTACATCCCCGCAGAATCCACAGGCCGTTTCTGGGCCATCGTCTCTGTAGAACAAAAGTATCCGGGACATTCCAACCATGCAGGGAATGCGGTTATTGCAACTACCACGGGCCATTACGGCCTTAAGGGCGTCATCGTCGTGGACCACGACATCCCCGCTGATGACTGGGATAGGGTTATGTGGGCCCTTTCCGTCAGGTACGATCCTAAACTGGACACTCAGATAATAGACCGAGGGCGTTCTACGCCATTGGATCCAGCGTTGCCCATCGACGCGAGACAGATTGTATCGAGGGTGATCCTCGACGCATGTACGCCTTACGAGTGGGAACGTAAACCCGTAGAAATCTTCCTGGATGAAAACGTAAAAAACAAAGTCCTTTCGAGATGGAAGGAATATGGTTTCGATGATTGGGATGCGGCTATTTGCAAGTGATCAGATAGTCGTGGGGCCGGACTCATCGTTGCAGCGGCGCGTCCGGTCTATGGAACTGAGAGGGTCGATTTCCTTTCTCTCATAGCGGGACAGGGGAAGAAGTCAAAGGTTTTGAGACAATATCCTTGTGTCCGGCATTATCGCGTATTGGCAGGCTCATGATCCTGCCAATGCTCAGCACAAGGTTCGGTTAGCTATTATTTGAGTCAAAAAGTTTAGATCAACATCCCAGGAACCATAGAATACGGAGGAGTGTCCCTTTATGAGACCGATTCGTTACACAGATAAAATAATTGAAGAATTCAGGTCGGATGGGTATTGGACGGACGAAACATTTACCGACTTCTGGTTGAAAAATGCAAAAGAGCGGCCACATAGGGAGGCGCTGGTTGACTCCTCTATGCGGATCACCTGGGCTGAGGCCGCGAAACTCATGGACCGTTTCGCCATGGCATGGATCGACATGGGGCTGAACAAGGACGACCGCGTGATACTACAGTCCCCGAACTGCGCTTACGGTTTCCTGGCGAGAATCGCATGCGAGAGGGCAGGGCTCATCAATATCACCGTTATGCCCTATCTCCGGCACAAGGAACTGGCCCACATCATCCAAAAGATCGATCCCAGGGCGATCATCGTTCCAGGTATTTATCGTAAATTCAACTACCTGGAAATGATCGAGGAGCTGAAAAAAGATTATTCGAATCTTAAATATACGTTCCTCCTGGATTCCACGATCTCCGGTCCATATCCTGTAAACGTTCATTCATTGATCCAAATCGCCAAAGAGCCTTGGGAAGAAAAAAAAGATCCATCCATACTGGATGAGAGAGGTTTTCATGCCACAGGAGATGTTGGTGCTCTGACAAGCACGAGCGGCACCACAGGCGTGCCCAAAATAGTCGAATGGCCACTAGCCCCGCGTGTAATGACTTCAAAGTGTCGTGTAGAAATTTGGAAACTCACTGGTGAGGACACAGCTATGGCGGTGGCGCCGTTCGCAGGAGGAGCAGCCGGAACTTTGACTTACTTTGCAGCTCCTTTGGTTGGGACGAAGATAGTGCTACTCGAGGAGTTTACCCCGGAGGGAGCGCTTGAAATGATTCAGCAGGAAAAGGTTACGTGCATCGGCGTTGTGCCCACCCATATAATCCGAATGCTTGAAGCAGATTTGCCAAAATACGACCTTTCATCCTTGAGGTTCATCCGTTCCGCCGGCGGTTATCTTCCACCTAAGGTGGCGATGGAAGCGGAAGAGCGCCTGGGCGGACGCATAACCTCAGATTTGGGTACGCAGGACGTCGGTTCAGTCTCTGGCTGTTCCATAGATGACCCTGGTGATGTCCGACGTCGGACAGTAGGAAAGCCCTTGCGTGGCAATCAGATCAGGCTGCTGGGCGAGAGCGGGGAAGAAGTTCCGCTCGGCGAACCTGGTATACTCTACTTGAGAGGACCACATTCTCCAGCCGGATACTGGCGCGATCCGGATGCTACTCGCGAGGTCTTTGATGACGATAATTGGACAACGACAGGCGACATCGTTTGCCTTGAAAACGATCGCATATGGATCATGGGGCGTCAGAAGGACGTGATAATTCGAGGCGGACAGAACATCTATCCTGCAGAGATTGAGGGCCTCTTGAACGAACATCCCAAGGTTGCTTCTATCGCCATTGTAGCCATGCCTGACCGGCAATTCGTAGAGAGAGCATGCGCTTATGTAGTCCCTAAGCCGGGCGAAACCTTCACCTTCGCCGACATGGTCTCATTTCTCAAGTCAAAGCAGCTTGCAATGTACAAACTGCCTGAGCGGCTTGAAATTATCGATTCAATGCCGACTGTGGGAGACTCAGGCAAAGTTGATAAAAAGGTGCTTAAGAAAGATATTGAGGAGAAGGTGGCCACTGAGGGGAAAATTTGATGGAAAAGGTAATATTGCTCCTTTCTACACTGGATACCAAGGGTCCCGAAACCTTCTACCTCAGAGACTCGATTCGGTCGAAAGGCGGCAATTGTGTTGTCCTTGATATGAGCATGTCTGGAGAATCACTTGGGGCTGATATTACCTCGGCCGAAACCGCTCAGGCTTCCGGAGTCGATATTCAAGAGATTCGTTTGTCTCGTGATAGAAAGAAGATAACCAGGCAAATGATCGGCGGCGCGGTCAAGCTTGCTGCAAGTTTCTTGCTCACAGGACGCCTGGCCGGCGTGATAGGCCTGGGTGGATCCACAGGAAGCCTGATGGCTACGGATGTGATGCGGTCTTTACCTTTCGGAGTTCCCAAGCTCATGGTTTCTTCTACAGCGGCTCTTCCGGGTCTTGCTACGCGCTATATCGGGACGGCCGACATCGCTGTTCTCCACACGGTCATAGAGATTTCCGGATTGTCCCTACCCCTCTTGAAT
>CAIXMD010000382.1 GCA_903920415.1 uncultured Desulfomonile sp. | reverse complement strand
TCATGTTGTCGGCATCGATTACGAAAATAGGCGAGGGCCCATTGTCGAACAGGAAACGATATTTCTCTTCCGATTCTCTCAGACGCGCTTCGGAAGCCTTGAGATGAATGAGCATCCTGTCGAAAGAACAGGTGAGACGGCTGATTTCGTCTCTTGAGGACATGTCGTCATGTTCCCCGTCGATGTCCTTGTCAAATCCTTCATATGCTGCTTGGGAGTCCGAAACAATTCGTTCACCGGCCTCGCGGCTTATCTGGTCGGCCCTATTGGTAAGTTCAAGCAGGGGGAAGGTAATGGTCTTGGAAATCCGTTCTATAAAAAACCAGCTCATGGCAATAACAACCAGGCCGGCCAAGAAATGGATTGCCTTAAGATCATTTATGATTGCTGAATCTCCTTCAAGTTTGGGAAAAACGGCAACCCGAAGCGTGATTCCTATTATGATTACCACTCCGGCGACAACAAGCAGAGTGCTGACCAAGATTCTGTTCTTGAAGCCTGCAAGAAACCTTATTTTGGGTTTCAGTCGATTCGGCAGCAACCTTTCAATCTTAATGAGTCCATTTAATATCGAAAAAGGTGTCCGAGCCGGAGTCGAATCAGCATTCCCCGGTTTTAAAGGATCCGCCGGACCTTTCAAGCCAGGCCGTCCTTGTCAAAATAATCCCAAAGGTCATCGCGAAGAGCCTCGTATTCATCCTTGACGTCTTCATACGACCGAGCGTTCTCTATGGCAAGTGCGACCTGCTCGGCGAATCCGAAAAGGAAGGTTGCTTCTTCTTCAGAGAACTTCCGAGGTTCGGAAGTGTAAACTCTGAGGGCACCGATGACTTTGTTTCGAACTATCAAAGGAACGCTGAGGATAGAAGCTACCCCCTCACGCATAGCCTCGGCGGGATACTGGACCCGCGTATCTTGTGATGCGTTTTCTATCCAGACTTGTTTCCCGCTCAGGGTTGTGTCGGACAGGCTTTTTGAGGCATCCAGGGGGCCTTTGTCCACGTAGTTGCGGCTTAGGCCATGGTATGCGAAAATTCGGAGCTTTTCCCTATTCTTGTCGAGCAAGCTCAAAGTGCTCCCTTTTACCTTCATAACCTTGACCACGCCCTGTACGATCAACTCTAATACTTCTTTGAGGATCAACGTAGAGGATATGGCACTCTTGATCTCAGCAAAGGTATCCTCACGGTAGCGCTTTTCAAGTCTGGTTTTGCGATCCGACATGACTTTTTGTACAAGCCCTGTGAGCTGATCCGGAGTAAAAGGCTTTCTGATATAGTCTACAGCGCCGAGTTTCATGGCCTTTACCGCCGAATCGACCGTTGAATATGCGGTAAACATAATTACAGACAGATCCGGGTCAATCTCAAGCATTGCTTCCATGGCCTGAAGTCCGTCCATTCCGGGCATCTTAAGGTCGGTGATCAGGATATCGAATCCGCCTTCCTTGAGAATCTCCAGGGCATCTTGACCTTTCCGGCAGGTCTTAACCAGGCAGCCCTCATCCTCTAGAATACGGGAAACGCTGTCTAAAACGATTTTTTCATCATCCATTACCAGAATTTTCCCTTTTTTCTTTTCCATCTTGATTTACTCCAAACGAAGGATGTGTATAGGCAACAATCGATAGCTCCGTGA
>CAIXMD010000381.1 GCA_903920415.1 uncultured Desulfomonile sp. | reverse complement strand
TGGCGCTGTGCTTACGAACGTTGGCAATCTCGTCCAGCCAGATGCGAAGTGCGCAATTCGCCTCATCCAGCGAGCCGAATTTGCGCCCAGTCATGAAATTGTGCTTGATGTATCTGACCGCATTTTCCACGATCCCTTTTTTATGTAAAGCTTTACATAAAAAAGGTTATGTAAAGTTGGGTATTATGTAAAGTCGGGGCGTTGTTCAGCCCCGTTCGCCTAGAAATATTAGCGAATTTACTTTACATAATAATTTCAAAAGGGGATTGTCATTTATCAAAAGAACGTAGCCAGGCAAGCAGTGTCTTGTCCTGTTGCCAAGAAGGAATAACCGGAATCGCTTCGGGATCATATGCCTTCTCTAAAGCTTCCCGTTTCATTTTACCGTCTATCCGTGCGTATATTTCTGTGGTTCTCAAATCAACGTGTCCCAAGATGTCCCTGATATATACGAGATTAACACCAGCTTGCAGAAGATGCATCGCCTTGCTGTGACGGAACACATGAGGTGAGATCTTGTCGGGGATGGATTCCCGAATGAGTGTGGGAACTGCGGCGAAATGCTTCTTCAGAATATACGTTACTCCTGCTCGTGTCAATGGATGCTTCATGCGATTTGTGAAGAGTGGAGCTGTCTGCTTTTCCGAGCCGATCAATGATTTTTCCTGAATATACCAGCGGACTAAATTTGCCGTCGGGCACATCAGCGGAACAATTCTTGTCTTGTTCCCTTTGCCGGTCAGCCTTATTGTCGCCGGTGCTTCGGTTCTAATGTCACGAACCTTCAAGTCAATCATTTCCTGAACGCGCGCTCCGGTATCGTACATAAGGCTGAGCAGCACTGTGTCTCTGCGACCCTCTGGAGTCGTATCTTGGGGTTGTGCAAGTATGGCTTTGATTACTTCAAGCGAGAGATAAGTAATGCTTGCGCCAAACGTCTTTTTAAATGCTATCGTCAGAATTCTCTGGCATTCGTGCATAAATGACGGCTCAGCCTCCTGAACATACCGGAAAAATGAATGGATTGCCGCCAAACGCTGATTTCGTGTCCTTGCGGAGACCATCCTGGAGGTTTCAAGCCATTCCAGAAATGACAATACCGTCTCCCTGTTGAGGCTTGCCATTGTGATATGCTCAGATTTGACTGCGAGGACCTCCTTGCAGTATTTGAGGAGCAATACGAAAGTATCCCTGTACGAGCTTATAGTGTTTTGGCTCAGCCCCCTCTCGGAAGGCAGAAACTTAGTCAGGAAATTGCTGAGCAAATATGAAAAATCAGTTGGTTTCTTCATGGATTCTTATCTCCGGTATTACGAATGAGCTGATTGAACTAACTGCCGAAACCACCTCCGGGAATATTTCCCTGGTAAACCGGACATATCTCTCGGTCGCCGCCACGGATTCATGCCCAAGGTAAATCGAAAGCAATGGAAGGCTGCAGTATATGTCCATGCCGTTGTCATGCATCTGCTTCAATGCTGATACCGCGAATGTGTGCCGGAAATCGTGTACGCGCGGGCCGATTCCGCGACCGCCGCGGGAAATACCGGCCTTCCAGAGTATTTTCATAAAGCAGTCGTGCACATAGTCAGTGCAATATGGGGTTCCGTCCCGTTTTATGAAAAAAAATTCCTTCTCGGAGGACACCGAATGGACTTCGTTGTAATATCTCCGGCAATATTGTGACAAATCCGCCGACATCGGCACCAGCCGATCCTTGTCGAACTTTGCGTGCCGTATTGCAAGTACTCCGTCCAGCAGGTTAACATCGCGTATTTTCAGATTGACGGCCTCTGAAACGCGGAGACCACAACAGTACAGTATTCGAAACAGCAATGGCATTACGGTTGGCGCGTTGGAACGCCCTGTCTTTGTTCTGAATATGTCGCAGGCGTGAAAAAAGGCCGCGACCTCGCCTCGTGTGTAGATGTACGGAACAAAGCCGCTCCTGACAAACTTTAGTTTTGGCGGAATATAAACCGAAAATCCCTTTTGTTGCATAAACACCAAGAATTGCTTGATAATGTAAATCCTCTGATTTACATGCGACGGCGGCATCTGGCTGCCAGATGCCCAATGCATGACAACGCTCTTGTCAATCCCGTTTATTGTAATGCCTTTTTGAGTGACTGCGGCGGAGAAGGAGGCCAGCAAATACGGCACGGCGGCGTATTTTTTGCCAAGCGTGCGGTTATACTGCATGTATTCAGCCATGAAGGGGGCGAGAGAGCCCGAATAGAATGCCGGTGTCTCGTCATTGCGCATCTTCCACCTCCTTGTTCAGCATCAAGGAAATTATGGGCATATCCAGAGAGCAGGCACGCAGTTGCGCGATATTGACTTTCAAATAATGCATAGTTGTTTGAGTGTTCACATGCCCGAGGGATTCTGAAATCACCGGCAACGCCGTGCCATTGCCAAGCAATAGAGAGGCTAGACTGTGGCGCAGCGAATGTCCGCCATGTTTTTTTCCGGGAGGTATTTTTATCCCGGCATCCCTCAGGCGGTTGTGCACGATATAGTGGATGGTTGACTTATCAAGTTCGCACCAGGGGGGTATGGCACGCAGAAAAACAAAATGGGAATTAATTTTCGGACGACCATGCCTTAAGTAGTCGATGATGGCGTTTCCAACATCGTTGAGTAAGGGCAGAACAATTGGGTTTCCCGTTTTTTGCTGGTTGAATTCCAAAGTGCCATTCTCCCATTTCAGATTCTCGAACTTCAGGCCGAGCAGGTCCGATGTCCTCAGGCCTAGGCAGCAAAGTAATTGAAGCATGGCGTAGTCTCTTTTCCCTTTGGGATTGCCGCGGTCGATGCTCCCGAGCAATGTGGTTATTTCATCTTTTGTGTATGTCGAAGGCACCGTGGCGTACGCAAATTTGCGTATTTTCGGAACATAAACGCTGAAATCCTGTTCGGTGATATGGTTGTCATACATGTATCTGAACAGGCTGCGCAGCGTGCTGGCCGTGACCTTTATTTTCGAAACACAGGATTTAGGCAGAGATTTGAAGAAATCAATCAAAAGTGATGGCGTAAATTCAGAGAAGCCATGAACACCGCGCTGCGCCAAGAAAGCGTCGAACCTTGCCAGATAAAGTTGTTTATCTTCTATGGTTTTCCTTGCCAAAAATGTCGTCATGTGCAAGATATAATCGTTGAATACCTTGACCGACAATTCGGTAAAAACCGGCGGACAAGGTGTCTTTCGCCAGGATATCCGATCAAAATGCAGATAGTTATAAAGGATATTAAGTGCAAGAATGTCTCGTTTACACTGATTCTTAGATTTTGAAGTACAACAGAAGTTCAATGAATCAACCATGAAACTGCGTATGAAACCAGGAGTGTAGTCCACCGAATGGACTGAATCACCAGCATATTTCTTCAATTTGTTCCAGACCACATTGCAAGTGCCTATATACCTTTCGGAATATCGCTGAGTACGCATTTGAGATACGACATTTTCAATTAGTTGAGGCAGGTCTACCGTCCTAGAGAACGCATTTTTCGGAAGGGGGTCTGGACACAGGGGAGGCAACGAGTCTTTCATAAAACACCTTTCTGTTACAGTTATTGAGACGAGGAGCTATTGCTCCGTGATAGATCAATTGTAACAGAGTTTTATGTTTTAAGCTTCCAGAAACACAAAAATTATGTAAAGCTTTTTAAATGTCAATTGTGCGTGGGAGACAAAGAAAAACGCCCCGACTTTACATAATACCCAACTTTACATAACCTTTTTCAAAAGGCTTGCGTATCCCGCATGCGACGACTTTAAACCCGTAGTGCGAAGCGAGGTCGGCGTAGTGGCGGTTGACCACAGGCTCCCGCATGGAATGGGAGTCCACCGCGACCTTGCAATTGTCTACGATCACC
>CAIXMD010000380.1 GCA_903920415.1 uncultured Desulfomonile sp. | reverse complement strand
TTGACATTTCGAGTAGCATTATAAACCTATTTTTCAACCTGCAATTCACCCGAATAAATTCTCACATAAGTTGCTTTTCTCCCCTGGTCCATCATAACTTTGAAGGCAAATGCACACAGTGGATCCTTTGATTTTGGAAATCGTTGCTCCTGGATTCCTGTTGCTGGATTTATACCCACCACAGGAGGCACATCCAGAGGGGACGGCAGGAAATCTATAACAGCGTCGATAACAGGCTGAACACCCAGATTCTTAAGAGCTGACCCGCATAATGTGGGCACAATCCGGTTTGATATGGTCCCGAGCCGCAGACCCCTGATGATCTGTTTTTCGTCAAGTTTCTCGTGTTCCAGATAATAATCTGTCAGTTCCTCATCCATTTCTGCAGCCGATTCCAGCATGAATCTTTGTGCTTCCTCGGATTCCTCCAGGTACTGAGAAGGTATGTCGATGTATTGATGCTCGGAACCTTGGGAAGCCTGGTCCCATATGACTCCTTTCATACGAATCAGATCCACAACCCCTAGGCATTCATCGCCGGCCATCATGGGAATCTGTATCGGAACAGGATGTGCACCCAGCCTTTCCCTTAACATGGACACCGCTCGCTGAAAATTCGCCCCTACTCTATCGAGTTTATTGATAAAAACTATTTTCGGCACATTATATCGTTCTGCCTGGTGCCAGACGGTTTCTGTTTGTGGTTCCACCCCTCCTACTGCACAAAGAACAGCCACTACTCCATCGAGGACCCTCAAACAGCGTTCCACCTCGATTGTAAAGTCTACATGACCCGGTGTATCTATTAAGTGAATCTCGTGGTCTTTCCAGTTGAATGTGGTAGCGGCAGAAGTAATAGTGATACCACGTTCCTGTTCCTGAGGCATATAATCCATCGTAGCAGAGCCGTCATCCACTTCCCCGATTTTATGTATTCTCTTTGTGTAAAAAAGAATTCGCTCGGTCAGGGTGGTTTTCCCGGCATCAATGTGAGCCGTAATCCCTATGTTTCTAATCCTTGAAAGGTTTTGCACCACGATTTCTCCAGAACCACGACCCCGATGGGCCAAAAGAATATTCGTAAGAAAATGGATATATTTTTCCATCTTATCGACGATGTGTCAAGAAGCTTGGCTGCTAAGAAATTTTTCCGTTTTGCTCCCGTGAGTGATATAATTAGATTTTATTTGAGAGCAATCCTGACTTCGCATCCGATGCAAACCGTTTGCCCGGCAAATTGACCAATTTGATAGCGAGGGGGTATGAGAGAAAAGGAATTCAAAATCTTCAATGACCATTTAGCCATGGTCCTTCACAAGGTGGAAAGCTTTTCTGCCATAGCAGCATTTTCAGTAAGGAATGGCGGTCAGTCACCCCCGCCTCTTGACTCACTAAACTTTTCAACGTCGCAAGGAGACAGTTTAGAGAATGTACACAGCAATTTTGAGCATCTGGCAGCTCACCTCAACATTGATTCCAGCCGAATTGCAACGTGCAATCAGGTACATGGAGACACCGTAGAAGTAATCAGTTCTGTGCCGAATTCCCTACCCCGGGCAGACGCATTAGTGGTGGCAGTTCCCGGGATCTTCCCAGCGATCAAGACAGCGGACTGTTTGCCGATCCTGTTGATAGATCCTGTGCGTAAAGTATCTGCAGCAGTTCATGCCGGGTGGCGCGGAAGTGTGTTGAGGATTACGAGAAAAGTAGTTCAGTTAATGGTGAAGTGGTTCGGCACAGAGGCTTCCGACTTGATCGCAGCCCTAGGGCCTGCCATCGGTCCATGTTGTTATGAGGTAGACGACACGGTCCTTATCCCTCTTAGACATGACTTACCCAGCTCGGAGCGTTTCGTAACAGTTAACTTTTCCTCCACGTCAGACAGCATAGATAGCAAGAAATCTCACCGGTTGGATATTGTTGGTTTGAATCGGTTTGAACTGATTTCGCTGGGAATTCCAGAGGGAAACATCTATTCAACAGGTCTTTGCACATCATGCCGACCAGATCTGTTTTTCTCACACAGAAGAGACGGTATCCTTTCGGGACGTCACATTGCAATCACCGGTTTCAGGGACTGATCGGTCTAACCTTCGAAGAAGCGCTCTGAGGCCAATTGCTGCATCTTCCGGCAGTACGTAAGTAGGAACGCCTGCTTCGTGGAGACGGGATCTGTCAGCTTCGATGTTCCGAAGAGAACCTATGAAACAGGCTACAATTGTTTTGGGGAAACGCCGGGCAAGTTCAATCAGGGCATCGGACGGATAAGGCCAGTTCTTGTGTTCACAGAAAATGGCCAGAAGGGAGTCGACCGACTCATCTTCAAGCATAACCTCAGCAATGTTGTGAAACGGTTCACTGAGAAATGCTCCTGCAGCACCGTCTACGGGATTCTTGTAAATCACCGGAACGGAAGGGCCCAAAATTTTGGCTATTTTCTTGATCGTACGTTCATCGAGATTTGCCAGAGTGCAGTCCGGTTCTTCCTGTAGAAGGTCCCATGCGACGATGCTGGGACCGGCGGTATGGGTGAAAATGCCCAATCTTTTGCCCCGTGGAATCCTGCCGACTGACAGGGCTTTACACGCCGAAACCATTTCAGAAATTGAAGAAACTACCTCAGCGCCGGCCTGTCGCAATACTCCATCCCAGATCAGATCTGACCCTGCCACAGATCCTGTATGCGTAATGGTAACTCGGTCGGCCTCTTTTCCACGCCCACCCTTGTACACAACAACCGGTTTGTATGGAGTTGTCGCACTGAGTTGCTCTACAAGTGCCCTTGGATTTGAGCACCCCTCGGTGAATATTCCTATGACCTGCGTATCAGGATCCTCCTTCAAATAATCTATGAGGGTGTGAAATTCCAGATTCACTCTGTTTCCAACTCCCACCCACTTTGCGATACCCAGACCTTCGTCGTCTGCCCTGCCCTTTATGCCTAGCCCGATTCCTCCACTCTGGCTGAGAAAAGAGACATTCCCGGGATGCATTACTCTCGGGTAAAAAGTTACGTTGAGCTTCTGCCTCGCATTGAGGAATCCCAAAGTGTTGGGTCCCACTACAGGCATATCTCCAGCCGCCGCTCTTAATTCCTCCTGAAGCTTGGATCCATTCTCACCCATCTCGGCGTATCCGCCTGCAATTACACTGGCGCCACCACACCCAAGCTCTCTAAGCCTGGCTGTCATCTTCACTGTAGAATGCTGATTCAATGCAACGACAGCCAAGTCCGGGACATCCGGTAGATCATCCAAGTCCCGGTAAACTCGAAGGCCCATAATTTGTTTATGACGAGGATGTATCGGATAAACGGGTCCCGGAAATCCCCCAGTGATTAGGCTGTCCACGATTGCATGGCCAACTTTGTCCGGAGAGTCTCCAGCTCCAATTACAGCGACTGAACGCGGGCAAAACATTCTGTCAAGTCTCGTTCTAAAAGATTTGTCCATGTTGTCTGTTTTCCTGAAGGAAATTTCTGATGAGAGAGGATTACT
>CAIXMD010000379.1 GCA_903920415.1 uncultured Desulfomonile sp. | reverse complement strand
CGAGACCATTCTGATGTTTTTCCAGTTCATATACGCGGATAACCCCGGACAACTCCTCCAAAGCACGCGTGATTCGATATTCTTGTTTGTAATGAACGATCTTGTCAGGAGTTGGGTAATCTTCCTTGAGCATTTTCAGAACTACCGGTTCTTTTTCATCCCCTCGAACTGCTCGATAAATGTTCGAAATGCTACTTTCATAGATCTTATTGAGAATCCGGCAACCGGAGATGTTGCTCACTGGGGCCCCCTTTGCAAACAAGCGGGTTAGTATTTTTTCATGATAAGGTCTTGATCCGCTATTTGTGACACCATTTTCCTGCGGACTAAAACGATTCATCCTGCATTATATCAGGTTAACTTGAGTCCAAACAGCTTGCAGGCATTGCCTCCGAATACTGTTGCTTGATCTGACTTGTTGTAACCAGCTTTTTCCAGTAACGAACTTATCCGGGGAATTTCGTCTGCGTGATGGAACCATGGCCAGTCAGTTCCGAAAAGAATGTGGCCAGGGCCGTGAATACTGAGCAGGTCTGAGAAATCAGCCTCGTGCAAAGTGTGGGCAGCATTTGAGGTATCGAGATAAAGATTCGAGGCAGGGGTCAAGTGTCGGCGTAATTCATCGATATCAGCGGCAAGCCCACCCATGTGTGAACCTATAAAATTGATTCCCGCGTGGCGGCGCACTACCTGCATCAACGTTTCAGGTCTGGTCAGGTGGTTTGGGTCAGCGCCGAAATGGATGTCGGCACGCGTGAATGTATCAAGAATGATCACCGGCTGCCAACCGAATTCCAGGCCGATTCGCTCTATTCGCGACAGCATGGCTTCGACTTCACGGGAGGCAAGTTCGAATCGCTGAGAAAAGCTGGAAAACTTGAATCCCTTGATCCCCAACTCGAGAACTCGTCGAATCTCTCCAGACATATCCTCCATAACGGGGTGCAGTGTCGCAAGTGTCCTGAGCCTCGAATACCTCGAGGAAAGTCTCAGGTGTCTGTCGTTTTCTGCTCGAACCTTGTCCGGTGCTGCGGTAGGAAGGAGAAGACATACATCAACATTGTTTTCCCAAGCCGATTCTTCGAGTTTTCCAGGATCCAGCCTTTGCCCGACATCCTGAACATGAAGTCCGAGTTCTGCGACCATAGCACTCTTGGCAGCAACATTTTCAACTATTCTGGAGGTGAAGATATGGCAATGAGAATCAACAATCATGCGGCGGCTCTTGCGGAATAACGTCGCAGATTGTCATAAGATGCGAGTTCAAGATTACATGCCTGATTGGGAAATGACACAAGTCAAGACGTCGACCACCTTAACCGCAGGGAATTGCTGATTACCGATACCGAACTGAGGGCCATTGCCGCGGCTGCAAAAACAGGGTTCAGCAGGATTCCGAAGAACGGATACAGGACTCCTGCCGCAAGGGGAATACCCAGCACATTATAGAAAAAAGCCCAGAACAGGTTCTGTTTGATCACCTTCATAGTCTTAAAAGACAATCTTATGGCCGCCGGTACCAATCGCAAATCGTTTTTTATAATCGTTATGTCGGATGCCTCAATTGCCACATCGGTGCCTGCTCCTATTGCTATTCCTACGTCGGCTGCCGTCAGGGCTGGGGCATCGTTGATACCGTCTCCCACCATGGCTACTGTGCGGCCTTCTTTCTGTAAACGGCGTATCGCCGATGCCTTATCCCCGGGCAGTACTTGGGCCAGCACGCTATCTATTCCAACTGCTTGGGCAACCATCCTGGCAGTTTTTTCATTATCACCCGTAATCATGGCCACATGCAAGCCCATACCCTTGAGACTGTCGATTGCCTCCAAGGCTGAGTCTCTCGGACTATCGGAAAGGCCCAGCAGGCCGATTACTTTTCCTTGCTCCGCCACGAAAACCAAAGTCCAGCCCGTGTCGGAAAGTCTCCGGGCCTCACGGTCCATGCCGTCCAATTGGGCCCCCTCAAGCTCCATCAGTCGCAGGTTGCCTAAGAGAACATTCTTGCCCCTAATGACACCACTGACACCAAGGCCAGACCGGGCTTCAAAGTTTTCAACCGGGAGCGTCTGCGTTCCTTCGCGCTGACCTCTTTCAATTATTGCCCGCGCCAGGGGATGTTCAGAAACAGCCTCGATTGAAACAGCGATCTCGAGGACCCTGTCCTGGGTCCTATTCTCTGCTGCAATGACTGCTGTCACCTCCGGTTCTCCCTTGGTGAGAGTGCCTGTCTTATCGAACAGGACAGTGTCGATCTTATATATTTTCTCCAGACTCTCCCCACCTTTGATCAAGATACCGTTTTCAGCTCCCAGTCCTGTTCCCACCATCACTGCGGTGGGGGTTGCAAGTCCCATTGCACACGGGCAAGCAATAATCAGGACGGAAACAAAGTTCAATAGGGCACGGCTAAACAGGGGTTCCGGAACCAGGAAATTCCAAATGATAAAAGTTGCCACCGCAATGGCAAAGACAATCGGCACAAATATGGATGCAACTTTATCGGCCAAACGCTGGATAGGAGCCTTCGAGCCCTGCGCCTCCTCCACGAGGCGGATTATCTGGGCTAAAGCCGTCTCAGATCCTACCTTGGTAGCTCTGAAAGTGAACGACCCGCTCTTATTTATGGTTGCACCAAAGACCTGATCGCCCGCTTCTTTGGCTAGTGGCATACTTTCACCGGTGAGCATGGATTCATCGACCGCAGACAAGCCGGAGAGAACCATTCCGTCAGTGGGAATTTTCTCCCCTGGCCGGACAACAATCACATCCCCTTCTGCCAGCAGTTCTACGGG
>CAIXMD010000378.1 GCA_903920415.1 uncultured Desulfomonile sp. | reverse complement strand
GTTTGGAATCTTCATAGTCCTGAGGCGTATCTACATCCAGATCATCGTAACAATTCCCCATCTCAACAGCAACAATACTGTCCGGGTGTTTGTTCAATACGCTTCTTCCGCCAATGTCTCCGGTCACCTGCATTAGCTCACTAAAAAACCGGGCCGGAAAAATTACAGGGGTTGTTCTTCGGCCGTTGATGGATGGAAGAACAATTCTACTGGCATCCTTGCAAAATTCAGCGAGCAGGAAGTCTATAATCTTAGACGTCAACCATGGTTGATCAGCGAGAATCACCATAACTCCGGAAGCCCTCTTCTCGACTCTTCTTATACCGTTCTGAAGTGAGGAAGCCATTCCGTTCTCCGGGTGTGGGTTTGTAACGTACTCCAGCCCATTATGTTTCTTGAAAGGCTCTAGAGGGATCGTCAAGTCGTTGAATGACGGCGCGGATACCAGGATTACCCTCGACAAGAGGGATTCCAAAGCCGCTCGAACAACCAATTCGATAATGGCATGTCCATTGATTTCGAGCAGCAGCTTGGGATGCCCCATCCTGGTGGAAAGGCCGGCCGCGAGAATAATTCCATCGACTTGATCTCTCATGAGAAACCGAGGCACTCTAAATAATTAATCGTGAAATCATCGTATCTTGTATGCAACCAAGATCCGAACCAGTAAACCATCTTAACTCATCAACCAGTCTTCCTCGAATTGTTCGAGCTGGACTCTACAAACAGCACAGTTCCACCTTTGCCGCACCAGTAAGTCCTGCCATGCCAATCGATGTAATTTCTAAAAATGGAACGTATGAAAATAAAAGCGCCAAGAAAAATCATCGGTAAAATAGCCGGCAACCATCGTTTCAGAGAGATATGGGGCGCAGCGATCCTCCACACCATCACAGCGAGGACGAACAGAGCCAAAAGAAATGCCACCGACATCAATCCTATTTCACGACTAACCAGACCAAAGAGAGACATCGAGCCCGATAAAATAGTTACGGTGACCGCGAGAGTCAGATTCAGATACAGGATCATCAACATAGCCCATATCAACGGATTGGTGAATTTTGGGAACATGATTTGACGATCAAGATAGCTTAAAAAACCTTTCGTTGTTTGATTTTTCAATGGCGACTTAAGAATATTGCAAGGATCCATGGCAACTTTAATGCCGGCTCTTTGGAGAAGGTTGCCTAAAACTAGATCGTCGACAACAGTCTTTGACCATGTTTCAACTACATCAAGTTTGTCAAAAGTCATTCGGCGGATTGCCGTAGCTCCGCCCCACGGCTTAGGAACTATTGTGGTAATTAAAAGGATCAAGGTTCCATATATAGCCTGGCAGACTCCCGCCAGGGTTTGAGGTTCAGGGTGAAAAGCCCTGAAAGTGGTTCTGACCTCAACGCTGCGCTTACGTAGGGGTTCGGTGAATTGCATAAGCCAATCCTGGGGGGCCGCATTGGTGCTGTCGCAAAATACAATTATCTCAGTTTCCGGCCTTAGCTGCCGAACTCCTTCAACGAGGTTATGATTTTTTTGGGCGCATAACTTGCTCGTTCCACTAATGACTTTGCGCGCATGACTGTATTGCCGGCAAAGATTATCCACAACATAATTGGCAGGGTCGTCAAGGCTCTCCAGGATGAATACTACGTGGTAGGAGTTATATCGTTGTTCCAGGAGCGAAAAGAGGATTTGTTGCTGGTCTTTGAAAATTCCCTTTAGTGGAACGAGAATCTCTATAGGTGGTAGAGGGATTTTAGGCTCTTCCCTGAAGTGTCTTCTCTTGGCTGCGAAAACCTTCACTAATCCGGAACCGAGCAGTAAAAATACCGGGATGGTCCATACCAATAGCCAAGTTATCAGGTCCCCTAGGTGGGAATTCATGCCCTGGGTACCGCTGGAGAAAGAGTATGAAGAAAGGCTGCCGAATCAAAATGGAGGAAGTAATGAATTAAAAACGGCTTTTTAGGAAGCAGCTTTATCTGTAGGTCCACTGACGGTATCATGGGAAATCACTGGTAATGGGCCACATACGTGTCTCATTGGGAGTATATCAAGTTATTAGTGGACGTACTTATAATACGGCGGTGTTCGCCTGAACTATTACAATTTAACAAATGAACAACCATGAATTACAAAATCTTCATTGCTGTACACTAACCTTCACCGTGCACGTCAATCCATCTTTTATAATCTCGCTGGGATTATCATCAAGAAGACATTCTATGTCATAGTCCGCCGGTGCTTCCAGTGCGGGGTTTCGACTTGTCCAAGGAATTCTATCTATCTTGCAAGGGAATCTTTTGTCGGATATGGCGTCAAAAATAACCGTTGCTCTGTCCCCTGTCTTAAGCTTTAGAAGATCCAGTTCATGGACCTTGCATCTGACCAAGATCGAATCCACGGGAGCCACTACCATGGCCTGGAAACCGGCGGGTACCTGAGCATGAACTCGCATCTCAGGATTGATTCGGATGACATAACCCGAAACAGGAGCTTTCAGAAATGCCCTTTCCAAATCAGAGTTGTTATCAGAATAACGTCTGTTCGTCTGCCAGTCCAACAGTTTCAGCGCATTTTCCTGGCTACCTTCTGCAAAGCGTAGGTTCTTCATAGCAGTCTTTTCTGCATCTATTGTTTGTGCTTCGGTTTGTTGTAAATCCTGTTTTTCTTTCTTCACTATTTCCAGTTGTCGCTCCATATTTTGGACGGCGGTTTCCTGAGCTTGACCTTTGCTTAGAAGTTCCTTGAGGTTTTTTAATTCCCTTTCAATTCTTTCGATATTAATGTCTTTGATTGGACGGGCAACTTCCTTGAGTTTGACCAGAGCGATTTTGGTGTCATCTAC
>CAIXMD010000377.1 GCA_903920415.1 uncultured Desulfomonile sp. | reverse complement strand
GAAAGCTCTCGTCTTTGACAATAAATTAGCCATGAAGGAAATTCCTGATCCGGAACCTGGACCGGGAGAAGCTCTGATAAGAGTCCTCATGGCAGGAATTTGTAAAACTGACGCAGAAATCATCCAAGGCTATATGAACTATACAGGAGTATTGGGTCATGAATTTGTCGGAGTTGTGCACCAATCTCCTGATCCTGAACTCTTGGGCAAGCGTGTTGTGGGAGAAATCAACTCTGGCTGCGGGCGCTGTGCGTATTGCAGGAACGGTCTGGAGCGCCACTGTCCTCATCGGACGGTTCTCGGTATCCAGGGCCGAAACGGTGCTTTCGCCGAATACCTTGCGCTTCCTCAAGCCAACCTTGTGCCTCTCCCCGAAAATCTTTCGAACGAGAAAGCTGTATTTACGGAGCCTCTAGCCGCTGCGCTTGAAATTCTGGAGCAGGTCAAAATCCTTCCTTCAGACCGCGTCCTGGTAATCGGCGATGGTAAGCTTGGCCTCTTGGTGTCCATGGTTCTTAACCTCACCGGGTGCGATACGCTGCTCGTAGGAAAGCATCCTGGTAAACTTGATCTTTTTGGTCGTATGGGCGGAAAGGTGATGACCGTTGATGCCCTAACAGAAAGGACCGAGGAGTTTGACGTTGTCATAGAGGCTTCGGGGCATCCGTCAGGGTGGGATTTAGCAACGAATCTTGTGAAACCGCGTGGCACTCTCGTGCTAAAAAGCACTTACCACGGCGCTCTGGATTTCAATCCTGCCTCTCTAGTGATTAATGAGATTACAGTCGTCGGATCAAGGTGCGGACTCTTCCCACCAGCCATCAGGATCCTGGAAAGAGGCCTGATTGATCCTACATCTCTTATCTCCGGGGTTTTCCCTTTCGATAAAGCTGAGGAGGCATTCAAGCAATCCCTGGATTCCAGCACTTTCAAAGTTTTACTTAAGATGTGACCCTGTTCCATAATCTTGTTTCTTATTAGAACTGGACTCGGAATAATCACACGCAATAATTTTGCAATTGATTTTTCTCTCCACTCAATATAAAATATAACGATAGAGGAAAAAATGAAGCGCTTCATATTCATATTTTCAATGATTCTTGTAGTATTCGCGTCCTCTCTTGCCGCTCTGGCTACGGACAATTTTCCCGATTTATCTCGAACATCTCAACAGCAAGCAGGCGTCCCTCATTCTGCAGTACAGGAGAGGTTTTTTTATGGTTATGTTCCTCCTCCGCCCATTCGACACACTTGGCCAGGCGGTTACAAGGTTCTGTTTCACGAAGTAATGAACACGCTCATGGACCATGTGATCGGACGTTATTAAACGCTCGCACCCTCTTTGATCAAAATCTTCTACACAAGGTACCAAATATATTCAGTTCGCTGCCAATCCACCTCTTAGAGTATGCCCCGTAAGCCCTAGCGATCATTGCCTCCCTTTTCACAAGGCTTCGCACCTGCATCGAATTATTCCTGGTATAATTCCTTCCTTTTGACACTCAGCCTCGTAGTGATTATATCAAGAATAAGAAAAAACCAAGGAGGTGACGACCACTATGGCTAATCAGCAAGATCATATAGCACCTGATTGCGACTGCAGTACTTCTCCGTCGTCCTCCGAAGGGATCGAATGTTCTGTGTGTGCGCCCAAGATGGCGCTAACACCGGAGGAAGAATCTATTCTTTCAGAAATGAGAGCGATCAAAGAGCGAGTTCGTCCAATCGCCGACAGGCTCAAAGACATTGAGCAAGCTGTAAAGAACACGACAGATCCAGACGCGTCAGAACGACAATCTGAATGGCGAGCCCTGTCCAATCAACTGGAAGATCTTAGAACCCATTGGAAAGATTGGGAAGAAAGACTTCAACAGGCGATTGAGAGGAAGCTTATTATCCTTGGGCATCGAGACCCTCCAGGGTAGTTTCTTCACCAAGACCTGAGAGCCGACTAACAACTAAGGATCTGGACAGTGTCATCAAACAGAGTAAGCTTCTTTAGCCCTTCCTCAGTCACCAGGAAAGAATTTTTAATTCCTGCCATCCCTTTGCCGGGAAAGAAGAATTTAGGTTCAAGCGTGATCACCATCCCCGACTGGAGTACATAGGGAGATTTCCTTCCGACTACTGGAAGTTCATCCAGCTCCAAACCCACTCCGTGGCCTACAAAAGGAACTGGTTGCGGGTAGCCCAGGAAACCTTCCTCCATGCCTGCCTCCGATGCTATACCGATTGCCGTTTCAAAAAGCTTTTCCGCATTAACACCTTGGAAGCCTTCCTTAATTAGAGCATCTTGTATTGCTAGGGCCAACGAATGGACATCGATGAATTGTTCAGGAGGCTTGCCAAGAAAAAATGTCCTGGCTTGATCAACCATGTACCCGTCCACGATCCCCACGTAGTCAACGTGGACCGGCTGGTGTCTTTCTATTACTTTGCATCCAGTGCCGTGAGGCAACGAGAAGGTTGGTCCTGGATCTCCAGTGGGCTCGACTGAACAGCTTGGAACCGCAAGATTGCTGCCAGACACAATATGACCGTAAAGAGCTTCCTGGTTGAATCTTCTTACCCTCACGAAACCCTGGTGACCATTTTTCCGGTGGCGGGCTTCAAGAAGGGCGGTGCATTCCATTTCTGTCATACCTTCCCTGAGTATTTCTCCCAGACTTTTGTATAACTCATCGTTCATGGCCGCGGCCTTGACAATCAGGTCCAACTCGTATGGAGACTTGATCATCCTGGCTTCTCTTATAAGTTTAGAAATATCAGATATTTCTGTTTCAGGAAAAAGCTCCGAGTACATTCGGTAATTATTCACCGGGAGGATATCCAGTTCCATACCAAGGATCTTCAGTTGCCCATGACAGGCAGATTCAATCTCCTTTTTTAGCTGGGATAAGTTTTTTACAGGCAGGGTTAACTGCAGCGGCGAATCTGCGACAGCTCTCTCGAGGTTTTTCCGAACAAGGAGAGTCGGCGGGCCTTCCACTGGAACAAACAGATGAGCGTCCTGACCAGTTCCCGTCAGATAAAAGAGATCGGCTCGCTGAACAATTAGAACCCCATCGAACCCGTTTTTAGCCATTGATGTTTGAAGGGTTCCTATTCGACGCTGAATTTCTTCCAATGGAGTTGAGGGCATGCATTGCTCTGATTTGGAAAATTGGGCAAACAAACGGCTATCTCTGGGGTTCGATAACGACCTTCATAGACTTCCCACCAGCTTCGGCCACTAGACGAAAACCTTCTTGGGTCTTGTCGAGAGGGAGGCGATGGGTAATCAGGGGGGTTACATCAATCCTGCCTGAGGAAATCAACTCAATCGCCGCATTTATGTCCCTGGGGCTACCGGCATAAGATGAGGTTATTGTTACCTCCTTACGCCAAAGCTTGTTAAAAGGCATCTCTACGACGGCCCCTGGATCTGAAGGAGCAAAAAACAATATGGTGCCTCCCCGGTCTACCGCATCGAACGCCTGTTTGATGGCGGATAATGCCCCAGTAGCGACTATGACCAAATCGGCGAGGCGGCCGTCATTAACCTCTTTCAGACGATCTATGAGATCCTTACCAGCAGGCAGAGCCACATCCGCGCCAAACTTCAATGATGAATCAATTCGCTGAGGGTTGATGTCAACGGCTACAATCCGGCTGGCACCGGCCGTGCGTGCGAGCTGAATGTGCATAATACCTGAAATACCGCATCCCATTACCAACAACCGTCGCCCAGGCCTCCACCCAGCATGCCGCTGCCCTCGAAAAACGCAGGCTAACGGCTCGATGAAAACCGCCTGTTCGTAGGACATGGATTCTGGGAGAGCGTAAACTCCGTTGCGAACATTGATCTCCGGCACTCTTAGATACTCGGCAAAGCCTCCTGGGTAGAAATTAGTCGAGGCCAGCGTATCGCAGCAAGATTCGTGTCCTTCCCCACAGTACCGGCACATGTTACATGGCACATGGTGCGATACAAAGACCCTGTCACCTCGCTTCCACTTCTGGACTGCGTCACCCACCTCCGCAATTTCTCCCGCAATCTCGTGTCCGAGAACAATAGGGGCTTTGGCCAGGCGATACCACTCCAGGACGTCACTACCGCAGATACCGCTCGCCCAAACCTTTACAAGGAGTTCCCCAGGACCAATGCGAGGTACTTCCATCTGTTCTATCCTGACATCCCTATTGTTGTAATACATTGCCACTCGCATGAGCCGGGCTCCTTCCCCAACACCCTCTTCTATGTCCAAGAAAACTGATACATATCTGAGAGCATTAAACGGCTTAGAATAATTGTGTCGAAGCCAACGACGCGCTGCACTCCGATTATTAAAAAAAAACTATTTTTTCTTTGTACTTGGGCTCGGCTTTTTAGCGGTAGTCGCTCCCCGCTTAGAGGCAGTCTTTTCATCCCGATAGATTTTGATTGCTGACTGGGGTTTCTCGTCGTAATGGACCACTGCGCGCACAGCTTTGATCATTCCTATCGGGCAGTCGGACTGGAAAATATTTCTCCCCATGTCCACGCCGGTGGCGCCTTCCGTAACGGCGTTATGAGCCATTGTCAATGCCTCAATTTCGGGGAGCTTCTTGCCGCCGGCCATTACGATTGGTACAGGGCATGTTCCTGTGACTCTTTCAAAATTTTCACAATAATAGGTTTTCACAAAGTTAGCACCCATTTCCGCGGCCATTCGTGTAGCCAGAGAAAGGTAACGGGAGTCCCGTACCATATCCCGGCCTATGGCCGTGACGGCCAGAACAGGAATTCCCGCTTCATATCCAGCGTCAATTAGATCGGAAAATGCCGCCAGTGTCTGGTGCTCGTATGGAGCTCCCACGTAAATTGACATGGCCATTCCGGAAACATTGAGACGGATACAATCTTCCACAGACACATTCCAGGTTTCGTTTGAAAGTTCCGAAAGTACGCTGTTTCCACCCGACACTCTCAGCACGATTGGGACCTGTGCTCCTGGGGGCACTGAGGACCGAAGTATGCCTCGAGTCAGCATGAGACAATCCGCATAAGGAATTAACGGTTCCAATGTCGATTCCATGACCTCCAGACCAGAAGTAGGTCCCTGGAAGTAGCCGTGGTCCACGGCCAACATTACCGTTCGGCCGGTATCAGGTTTAATTATCCTTGCGAGCCGGTTTTTCATACCCCAATCCAGATGGGCGCTTCCTCTTAAATGGAAATGGGCTCCTCCCTCGACTTTCTTGGTCTTCACATCCCTCGCCTCCGCCAGTCCTTCAAGGTCCGCCATGGTTTATCTACCTCTTTAGTGTGTAATGCGAACGAAAATGGTAACAAACGCATTACAAAGTGTCAACAGTAGGGCCTTATCGCCATTGACAAGATCGCAGGGAATTCTTATCATCCTGCTTCGACCACAGGTGAACGGAAAGGAGTAGTGCCTTGCTCGATCTGATGAGAAAACATGCCCGCTCGTGGCTGATCAAGGTAGCCCTGGGCGGTATAATTATTGTCTTCGTCTTTTGGTACGGCTGGTCCGGCCCAGGTGATAAGAGTCGCTCATATGCGGCAAAGGTCAACGGCACTGTGATCAGCTATGATCATTTTTACAATGTTTACGAAAGCGAGTTGGAGAAAATAAGGCTTCGCTTCAAGGGATCACTTCCTCCAGATTTTGTTGAAAAACTTAATTTGAAGAAGAATGTAGTGACAGGTCTCGTTCACCAACTCTTACTTCTTCAGGAG
>CAIXMD010000376.1 GCA_903920415.1 uncultured Desulfomonile sp. | reverse complement strand
CTTGAATAAATATTAAATATATCATATTTTGAAGAACATGATTACCAAAACGTGACAATAGCATCTGAGGTGAAGAGCTTTTCACTTTGAACTCCTTATCAAGGCTGATATACTAATTAATTAATTGTTCAAATCAATGCTGCTCCTCACGAGTCAGAGGGTTAGTACATAAGGTAGCCGGAGGAATCATGATTACACCCATGAACGTTCTCCTTACAGGGGGTACGGGTTTCCTTGGCGAGTATATAATGGCTGAATTGCTGGAGCGTGGGCATTCCATCTGGGCCCTTTATAGAAGTGAATCCCGCAAACTTGACACAATTCGGTTTCTGGGAAGTGTAGGCCTCCCGAGAAGCGCCAACAGCCTGCACTGGTTCAAAGGGGAAATTCTTGACGCCTACGACCAGTGGGACAATTGGTGCAAGGATTACGATGGGCTGGATAGCGTCGACACCCTCATCCACAGTGCCGCCTCAACGAGACTACACATGGATGATTCCGGAGAGCCGCTCAAGACAAACCTGGGAAGCGCGAAAGTCCTGAGGCGGCTGATCGAGCGTAAGCCCATGAGGGTCCATCTTATAAGCACTGCCTATGTTTGCGGATTAGTTCAGGGCCTGCGAATGATGGAGGCTAGCCACCCAAAAGGCGACTTTGTGAATGTTTACGAAGAAAGCAAATGGGAATCGGAAGAGATTTGGAAGGGGGAAGCGACCTTACTCAGACCTTCTATTATAGTAGGACATTCAGAGACAGCAAGATGCGCTTCGTTCACAGGCTGGTATATTCTCTTCCAGGCCGCTCATCTGCTCGACCGGTTAATGGGAGAAACTGCCAATTCCAGTAGGCTCAGCCTCGGCATCAGTATTCCGGCTGATCCCTATGCCACGACTAATGTCGTACCAGTGGATTATGTTGCCAAAGCCGCCGTCCGGATCATTGAGAACCCTTCACATCACAATAAGATCTATCATCTGACCCATCCTGATCCCCCCACGCACAAATGGACTCTTGACTTAATCTGTCGTCGCTTCAACTTGGGGGGGCTCGATTTCTCTGGAGCCGGCTCCCCATTCACTCAACCACGTAATAGGATAGAGCGCATGGTTTGGAGACAGATGCAAACTATTCTACTGCACTTTGCCAATAATCCCATTTTTGATCGAACTCTTACCGAAAGTGCTGTCCCAGACCTAGAAGTCCCATCCATAAGCGAAGAATTCGTGGAAAAGCTTATCGATTACGCAATCGAAAGTGATTGGGGACAATCGACTCAGTAGAGAGATAACTAACTAGGATCTGGTCCAATTTCCATGATTACGCGGAAGGTTCCCAGAGATGATCTTTATTGGATCGAAGTGGATCGGTGAAGTGGGAGCATAAGGAATTACTTACTTCTTAACCCCCCTCCTCGTAGGGCCAAGCTATCAGGAACAAACCAGTAAAGGAGAGAAGCCCCCGCCAAGGAAATCACGCCCACGTGCCAAATGACCTTGAACCCGTCCGGAGAACAAATCAGCGAAGGCTCTCCCTCGATGAGCAGTCCCAGTAACTGGGTCATTGCAGCGGCCCCGAGAACAGTGAACAAGTTCACCGCGGTCATTGCCTGAGCGTTCAGAGATGAAGGCACAAGCTCCTTGATATGGGCATACATGATCTGGCCGGGGGCAGCGAAGAAACCAAGGCCGAAAAAAGTTGCTAATACGACCCAATAATCTGTTTCCCGAGTCCAGAAAAGAATTGACAGGGTAAGAAAGCAGTAAGCCAGCAATGCGGCAAGCACGACTTTTTTTCGGGACCGCAGTACCCGGTCGCTT
>CAIXMD010000375.1 GCA_903920415.1 uncultured Desulfomonile sp. | reverse complement strand
GGAACTCGAGATCTTCTGAGGATACGAGTTCATTTTCAATCTTAATGGAGAGTATTTCCTGAATCCCGCTGGCCACTACCCGTACCATGTCGCCACCCGAGCTTCCGACAACCGTCTTCTCCGCCAGTTCTTCTTGAACCGCGGCGATTTTGGCTTGCAGACCCTGCGCCTGTTCCATAAGATCTTTGATACCAAACACGGGATTAACCTCCATCATGTGTTGATCCGGCAGGAGCCCCAGAGTAACAAAAGCACGTCCTTGAGGCAACCAAACGATGAAAAGACCGCAGGTACTCCTCGTTAATCCATGGGTTCATGATTTCGCGGCGTATGATCTATGGGCAAGGCCATTGGGGCTGCTGGTCATTGCCTCCAGGCTGAGACGACTTGGATGGGAACCCAGGTTTGTGGACTGCCTCGATGCCGACCATTCCGTAATGGATGCGGCTAAAGCACGACCGCATTCTCACGGAAGGTTCGTCAAAACGCCCATACAAAAACCCGCTCCATTGTATGGTGTACCCAGGACCTTCAGCCGTTATGGCGCGGACCCGGCGGTCATAGAGAAAGACCTTCTTTCGATTTCTCGTCCGGACGCAATTCTCGTCACAAGTATCATGACCTACTGGTACCCCGGCGTCGCTGAAACAATACGACTGCTGAGGAAAGTTTTTGAAGGAGTTCCCCTCTTGTTGGGCGGTATTTACGCCTCGCTACTTCCTCACCATGCGCTGGCTCATTGCGGTCCGGATGAGGTCATTGTCGGACCGGGGGAGTCAATGTTGCCTCATGCCCTCTACCGGCACACGGGCTTTGCCTCCACATCTCTAGAAGACGAGGCGATGTTTGAATTTTCAGCGGCACTGGACCTGATGCGACGGGTGAAATTCCTGCCCTTGATCACGTCACGAGGGTGCCCGCTGAGTTGCGCCTATTGCGCCTCCAGGAAGATATTCCCCTATTTCGTCAAGCGCGAAGTTTCAGCCGTCATTGGTGAGATTCAAGCGGTCAGGTCCCGATATGGTATCAGCGACATTGCTCTGTATGACGATGCCTTTCTCATTGACCCTCCCGGACATGCCCTGCCTATATTGGAGGCCGCGGCTGTTGGACTTTCCGGGATGCGCTGGCACACCCCCAACGGGCTGCATGCTTCGGCTATTAGTCCCAAAGTGGCCTCTGCCATGAAAAGGGCAGGGTTTGAAACCATCAGGATCGGAGTCGAAAGTGTGTCGGATGAATTTCATAATCGTACCGGGGGCAAGACCGATAGACTGAGTTTCTTGTCAGCCGTGACAAATCTTCTCGATGCAGGATTTTCCAGGGAACAGATTGGAGCGTATCTGCTGGTGGGGCTTCCTGGCCAGTCCCGAGGCCAAATCGAGGACGATGTGGATCTTGTTTTGAAAGCGGGGGCCTTTCCCAAACTTGCAGAGTACTCCCCGATCCCAGGAACACTCATGTGGTATGAAGCGGTCGGATCCAGCCCCTATCCCATAGAAACGGAGCCGCTTTTCCACAATTGTACTCTCTTGACCGCAGCAGAACCGGGGGTTGATTCAAAGTTTTTGCAGGGGGTTCGGACGCGAATTTCAGAATACGTTATGTTGACAGAGCTTCAGCATATTGGTAAATAAGGAATACCATCCTGAGAAGATTACACCTACATATTTGGGAAAGAGAGAATAAGATGGCCCAACCGAAGGACGTAGTAGGCGCCGCTCTTGTTGTTGGAGGCGGAATAGCCGGCGTACAGGCTTCATTAGACCTGGCCGAATCAGGTTACAAAGTATATATGGTTGAAAGTCAGACCGGGATAGGCGGCCGGATGGCCCAGCTCGACAAAACCTTCCCGACCAATGACTGCTCCACCTGTATTTTTTCACCCAAACTGGTAGCTGTTGGGCAGAATCCCAATATTGAACTTTTATCATACAGTGAGGTTGACGATATCCAGGGGGAGGAAGGGCATTTCAATGTAACAATTCGTCAGAAAGCCCGCTACATCCGTAAAGACCGCTGCAAGGCCTGCGGGGACTGCGCAACTGCCTGTCCGGTTAAAGTTCCCAACCAGTTCGATGAGGATTTGAGCCGTCGTTCTGCTACCTATCGTTTATTCCCACAGACTATTCCCCAGACCTTTGTCATCGAAAAGGCCGACCGCGCACCCTGCGTAATGGCCTGCCCGGCCCATATCAATGTCCAGGGCTACGTCGCGCTGATAAGCAAAGGTAAATACAAAGAAGCCGTGGAACTTATCTACGAGAACCTCCCCCTTCCGGGAGTCCTGGGCCGTGTATGCCCGCACCCCTGCGAGAAAGTCTGCCGTCGCGGTGAAAAGGATCAGCCGATTTCCATCTGTAAATTGAAGCGCTTCGCTGCAGACCAGGTAGATTATTCCACACTTACCTTACCCGAAATCACCCCCCGAGAAGAAAAAGTGGCAGTGGTGGGCTCCGGCCCTGCCGGTCTTTCAGCAGCTTACTATCTGGCCCTGAAGGGCTACAAGGTTACCATATTTGAGGCGGGCCCCGTCCTGGGGGGCTGGCTGAGAGTAGGCATACCGGAATATCGGCTGCCCCGTGATGTGCTGGAAAAAGAGATCGGCCATATACTGGCCCTTGGTGTGGATGCCAGGATCAACAACGCACTGGGACAGGACTTCAACCTCCAGGATCTTAAGAATCAGGGATTCAAGGCTACGTTCCTGGGGGTGGGATGCCAAAAAGGCGCCAAATTGGCAGTTCCAGGCGAGGACAACGAAGGCGTGATCCAGGGAGTTGATCTGCTTCGGGACGCGGCGCTCGGAAAGGAGATCGCTGGTATCAAGAAAGCTGTGGTAATAGGCGGCGGCAATGTTGCCATCGACGCGTCACGAACGCTCGTGAGGCTGGGAGCTGAAGTCACCATTCTCTATCGCCGTTCCCGGCAAGAGATGCCCGCGTACGCAGAGGAAGTCAATGCAGCCATTGACGAAGGGGCCAAAATACATTTCCTTGCAGCGCCTGTGGAAGTCCTTTCATCAGGAGGCAAGGTTACCGGACTTAAGTGCATCAGGATGGAACTCGGCCCACCCGACGAGTCGGGACGTCGCAGACCGGTCCCGGTTGAGGGATCTGAATTTCAGGTGAAAGCAGATACCATTGTTCCGGCAATTGGCCAGGTAATCGACCCGAAGCTCTGGGACAGTGTTCCCGACCTCAAGCCGACCTCACGCAACACTGTGAAATTTGACAGAGTGACTTTCTCCACCTCCATTGACGGGGTCTTTTCCGGAGGCGACGCTGCAACGGGCCCTGCGACCGTTGTGGAAGCAGTGGCTGCCGGAAGAGAAGCAGCGGAATCCATTCATCGTTACCTTAACGGAATGGACCTGGCCCAAGGCCGCCCCATGAAGATACCCGAGCACCCCGAGTACCCGCCGATTCCGGATATCATGCCCGAACAGAGGGCTTCCAACCCGGAAATCCCCTTGTCGGAACGGAAAAGTTTCAACGAGGTGGAGCTTGCATTCCCTGAGGATGAGGCCGTCAGGGAGGCGAACCGTTGCCTGGACTGCGGGATCTGCTCCGAGTGCATGGAGTGCGTGAAGGCTTGCCCTGCCATGGCAGTGGACCACAGTATGGAGGACGAATATCTGAACGTCGATGTGGGTACCATTATCTTGTCCACCGGTTATGAAATGATTGAGCCTGACAAGGTCCGTGGAGAATATTCCTACGGAACCGCGCCGAATGTGCTTACCAACATGGAATTCGAGAGAATGTTGAGCGCATCAGGTCCCTATGCA
Organism: uncultured Desulfomonile sp.; assembly: GCA_903920415.1. Classification (GTDB taxonomy): domain Bacteria; phylum Desulfobacterota; class Desulfomonilia; order Desulfomonilales; family Desulfomonilaceae; genus CAIXMD01. The sequence continues at coordinate 1,001 of CAIXMD010000375.1, read as the reverse complement.
GGCGAAGTGAAACGCCCATCGGATGGTAGCCACCCCAAAAAAGTCGCTTGGATTCAGTGTGTGGGTTCAAGAGACCCACAAAAGGGTATGCCCCACTGCAGTTCCATTTGCTGCATGGCTTCAATTAAGGAAGCGGTTATTGCCAAGGAACACGACCCCAACATAGAGCCCACAATTTTTTACATGGATATCCGTGCTTATGGAAAGGACTTCGACGCCTACTATGAGCGTGCAAAAAAACAGGGCGGGGTGAGGTTCCTTCGATCAATGGTAAGCCGTGTAATTGAAGACCCCATATCACACAATCTCAACATCACGTATCTTGACGAGAATCAAAACCTCTCCACCGAGACCTTTGAAATGGTGGTCCTCGCCGTGGGGCTCAGAACCTCGGACGAGTCCCGGCTGCTTGCCGAAAGGATAGGCTTAGACCTCAATGAGTCCATGTTCTGTGCCACGACGTCCTTCGAACCAGTCCAGACTAATCGTCCCGGTATTTTTGCCGCGGGGATGTTCCAGGGCCCCAAAGACATCCCTCAGACGGTAATGGAGGCTTCTGCCGCGGCCGGGGCATCTTCCCGCCTACTTGCATCGGCACGCCATACATTGACGACGAAGCAGGAATTTCCGCCCCAGCGCGATGTCTCCCAGGAAGAGCCCCGTATCGGCGTGTTCATCTGCCGGTGCGGGATTAACATTGCCAACGTGGTCGATGTCCCCAGGGTGGTCGAACATGTAAAAACGTTGCCCAATGTTGTTTTCGCCGACGAAAAATTGTTCACCTGCTCCCAGGACACCCAGGAACAGTTCCTAAATATTATCGAGGAGCACAAGCTTAATAGGATAGTGGTGTCCGCGTGCAGCCCCAGGACACATGAACCCATGTTCCAGTTGACCATGGAAAAAGCCGGGTTGAACCCCTATCTCTTCACAATGACCAATATTCGGGACCAGTGTTCCTGGGTACACGCCACCAACAAATTATCGGCCACTGAGAAGGC
>CAIXMD010000374.1 GCA_903920415.1 uncultured Desulfomonile sp. | reverse complement strand
CTAAAAAAACGTTATGAAAATAGATCTGCATTGTCACAGCACCTTCTCCCAAGACAATCATCTTGAACCGCAGGATGTCATCCGTCGCGCCTCGCAACTCGGCCTTGACGGGGTCTGTTTTACAGAACACCATTCTTTTGAGTCTTCCTCGCTCGTCGAAAGGACTGATCGCCCCAAGGGGTTCCTGGTTTTACGAGGTGTGGAGGTGTCCACGGATACAGGACATCTTCTGGTCTACGGGGTTAAGGACGATTCATGGAATCGATGGGGTAGGAACAATTACTTGAATCTCGCCAAGGTAGTAGAAAGTGTCCATGCACTCGGCGGAATTTGCGTACCTGCTCATCCTTTTAGAGGATGGGAATCGTTGGGAGAAAAAATTTACTCAGTTGAATCCCTGGACGCGATTGAGACTCACAACGGTGTCAACGGTCTCCTGCAAAATGGACTCGCGATTGAGGCGGCACTGAAACTGGGTTTGCCTTCAACCGGTGGGAGTGACTGCCACTATCTCAATCAAGTCGGTCGTGCATATACCGAATTTGACAATACGATCAGTAGCTTGGGGGATATGATCAACGAGATTAGGGCGTGGAAATGCCGTGGGAGATTCCTGTAGGCTCGATGCGCTGATTTATTGATTCGACGCGTCCAACTGCCCATGAGTGCCTGCCTGACGGCCGTGTCGGATGCCTTGCAGCGGTTGGCACCAATAGCAAGAGCCTTTTCCAAAGCGGGACAAATTGACAAGATCCATTATTTTAAAAAAGCAGGATCGGGGAGAAGCCGATGAACTGGTAGTGTTCCTGAGCCGGGACCTGGGATGGTTAACTGGTGTTGCAAAGAATGCCAAGAGGAGTCGTATCCGCTTTGGTGGGCATCTCGAGCCCTTCTCGGTGGTAGATCTGACTCTGAGGCTGCGCCGGAAAGATGAACTTGTGTGGATAGACGAAGCCCAAGTTGTGGGTGGCTTCCTCAATATAAGGTGTGATCTTGCCAAGGTGGCCAGGACGGCTTACTTTCTTGAGTTGGCGTCGGTTTTTGTCCCGGAGGGGCACCCAGATACTGATCTGTTCGATTTCCTCGTGGAATTCCTCTATACCCTCGATACGTCCACTCCTAACCCTCTCCTCTTCATTCTTGATGAGATCCGCCTTCTGGGCCGGTTGGGTTATGCTCCGCGATTCGATATATGCCCTGAGTGCAGCAATCCACTTGAACCCGGAACGGCAGCCAACTTTTCCCTATCCGGAGGCGGAGCCTGCCATTTGTCTTGCGTATCCAGCCAGTCTTCCGAAAACCTCTTCCTTTCCCCCAGCGCCCTCGCAGTTGCACGTCGCGGACTGGCAATGGATCGGGAATCTGGAAATCGTCTCAGACTTAACAAGACAGGACAGGGAGAACTCAGGAGAGCACTGTCAGCTTTCGCAAGATATCTCAGAGGAGCGGAGATAAACTCGCTGCTGTTTCTGGAGAAACTCTATGGCCAGTGATTCGCAGGGGTGATTCAGTGCGTGCGCCCCATACCGCTTCGCCGCAAAATTGGTAACCTAGCAGGGCAGGCGGTCCCCTTCGTCTGTATAGCTCAAAACTTCAACTTGTTCTCAGTGGCCTTGAGGTGCCCGAGGGCTACCGGCCATTAACTGCATAAATTCATCGGGCGGGGAGGATCTTGCAAGCGCGGCTTCCCATGAAATCAGCCCTCTCCGGCACAGGGATACCAGAGATTGATTCATGGTCGTCATGCTTGATGTTGCCTGTCCAAGCTGCATTTGGGAGTAAATCTGGTGAATTTTGTCTTCTCTAATCAGATTGCGTATGCCGGGTTTGGAACCACGATCTCGAGAGCGAGAACTCTACCCTTGCCGTCCAGAGTAGGAATCAAAGCCTGACACAAAACTCCTTCGAGAACGAAGCTCAACTGTGCACGGACTCGTGACTGCTGGTGCGGCGGGAATATATCTAGGATCCTGTTGATCAGCATTATCTCGAAAATTGATAATCACGCTACCATTCATGAATTCCCCAACCTCACTCGATCCACCTTACAAATTCTCTCAGATCTGCACGTGAAGACCTGAATTCGTTCACAGCCGCGCCCAGTTCTGCTTGCCCCAGCGCCACGGTAACCACCAGGTTTTTTGATTCCGGTATGTTGAGATGCTCTTTCACTTCGTCCTCATACGACTTTACAAGTCCTATGGGGCAGGAATCCAGTCCGTGTCCGGTTGCTGCGAGCACCAGGTACGCAAGAAATGATCCGATATCGGTCATCCTCTCCGGGGGGAAAGACTCGTCCAAGAAAAGTAAGGCCACGGCAGGAGCCCCGTAAAAATTAAGGCTCCCCTCGTTGATATAGGTCATGAAATCCGCTCCCATTCGCTCTATGAGAGGCGTCATAAGTTCAGCGCATTCTCTTGCCCTCTGCATAAAACGGTCGGGTAGAGTATGAGCCGCTCCAGGACCGCAGGTCAATTTGCGCTCTCGAAAAGATCGTATCAGGAGGCGTGAAAGTCTTTTTCGTTCCTCTCCTATGACCATATGCAACTCCCATGGTTGCATATTTATTGCTGAAGGGGCGTTGGCCGCATCGGACAATACTGCGTTCAGCACGTCTCGGGAGATGAGTTCGTCTCTAAAAGCCCGCACACTCCTCCTGGTACGGATTGCGTCGAGCAGGTCCATGGTAATCCTCCTTGCCGGAAAAGGCAGTAACCGTTATATATGCCGATAGAGATTTAATACCATTTTGCTTCGAAAGAGGTAACCAAGTTTGACGAGGTTTCTTGTGTCCTCCCGGAGCGAAGTCAGGTCTTGATGTCCGAAGTAAACGGGGGCCGCCGGTAACGGTTTCATAAGGGCTATAGACATGTTACTTCCATGAAGGCAAAATGATATAAGGTGGAAAAGTGTACGCCGGTTGGGCTGCACTATAGGATCACAGCCACGCCCCAGGAGCAAGCGATGATTGTCAGGAAACAGGTTGTCCTTTTGTTAAGCGCACTCGTGCTTTCCTTCTGGCAGGCGCACTCATGTGGAGCATCAATAGAGTTCGTAGATCTTTTTAAGGGCGGACTCGATGCAGAGGATATGGGCAATCTGGATGATGCTTTGGGTCGGTATTCCGAAGCTCTTAAGTTGAATCCTCAGTCAGCTCGCACATGGGCAAAGAGGGGCGAAGTATATCTGCGAAAGGGAGATCCTCAATCTGCCATTAAGGACCTGGCTCAAGCGGTAAAACTCGATCTCGCGTACGGTGCGGCCTTCACGCGTCTCGGTTTTGCGTACAACGCGCTCAATGAATACGATAAAGCAATCGGTGCACTCGATCTGGCGGTGAAACTTGAACCCACATCTTCCGAGGCCTTCAACACAAGGGGATTCGCGTTCAACGGTAAAAATGACTATGATCGGGCTGTAAAGGATTTCGACAAGGCCATCCTCCTGAACTCTAAAGACGCCCGTTATTACAACAACCGGGGATTTGCGTTGAACGGCAAACACGAATATCCGAAGGCCGTAGAAGATTTTGACCGGGCGATAGAAATGGATCCCGACAATGCCATGTACCACAACAATCGTGGAGTGGCATACTTACGGCAAAAGAATTTTGACAAAGCTGTCGAGGATTTTGATAAGACCTTGAAGATAGAATCGAAGTTCTCTTCCGGATACCATAATCGAGGTATGGCTTACAGCGGAAAAGGCCGTCACGACAAGGCTATTGAGGAGTTCAGCAAGGTCATCGAGATGAATCCGTCCTCGCCGGTATTGTACAAGGATCGAGGCACCGCGTACCTGAAACTCGGGGAGTATGAACTGGCTCTGAAGGATTTTGAGAAAGCAATTGAACTGGACAAAAAGTTTGCTCCGGGCTACGCAGCCCTGGGCCTTCTTCGAGTGCTGGCACCGGAGCCTCCCATACATAATCCTGTTCAGGGGTTGCGTCTTGCCGAGAAAGCCGTCACTCTTACCAATGGAGCCAGCCCGGATATGCTTGAGAACCTTGCCGAAGTGCAGCACGCGCTCAATCACACAGATGATGCCCTGCGAACTCTTCAGAACGCGCTGGCGATGGATCCTTCAAACAAAGATTATCAGGAACTACTGAAGAAGTGGACAGGGGTCGACGCTCCTCCCGTTCCTTTAACACGGCCGGAGAAAAGATACCTGTTTCCGAACCCCTGGTGAAACTTGGGCGAACGCTGGTTCGTCGACCCACTCAGTAACCATCCTGTAGATTTCCCAGATTCTGTTGTTTGTAACCATGAGGTCAGTGTATGGATGAAACCGGCAACGCCATATCATCGTATGTAAAACACAATCTGCAATGTGATGATACTTTTCGGGATTCTAAGAAGAGGGAACTCATCTTGACTCGGGTCGAAAAAGCATTTTCGTTTCTTCCGGAAGATGTTCTGGACCTCTTCTTGTCAGGCTTCAGGCCGTTGGCAATGGTCATAGTTCCTGATACAGGGCTGCCTCTCGGGATGAGTACCAGGAGTGAAGGGCCGGCCAGCGACCGAAAATATACCGTGGTATTGTATCCTGAGCATCACGAATGGGCGGAGGACCGCTTTATTGGAGGGTTCCTTAGGGAACTGGCACACGTGGTGGCCCAGCGGCCTCCTGAAGATGAATGGCCTCATTCAAGGGGTGACAGGGCTCGGTATAAAGAACAATTGGAGTGCCGGGCAGACACCATGGTGTGGAGATGGGGACTCAGACATTACTGTATGGCCTACCTTGCAGCCACCTATCCGCCGCACTGGGTGGAACGGATTGTTGACCAGATCGGCAAGATGCTGCTTGATCAGGATTAGAACAGGCCTTCGTCACCACGCAGAAATTCTGTAAGATTCATTAAGCCAATTCTAGAGAGTCAAATTATAATGTTACCCAAAAACTGGACAGAGCATTAGGGCGGGAATACGCACTTGAATGATGGTGAAAGAAGATTTATCACGTGAGGGGTTCCAAAAAGAAAGGTTGCACATGAAGATCAAGATCAGCATCGGAAAGATGGCTATGGCGGCGGAACTTAACGACACTCCTACGGCCCGGAAGGTACTTGCTGCGTTACCGCTCAACACCTCTTTCAGGACATGGGGTGAGGAAATATACTTCACCATACCTGTGGAGGCCCCCTTGGACGACAGTGCCAAAGAGGTCGTAGAAATTGGAGACCTTGGCTACTGGCCCTCCGGTGCTGCTTTCTGCATTTTCTTCGGACTGACTCCCATGAGCAGCCCGGGCGAGATCGTTCCTGCGTCTGCCGTGAATATAATCGGCAAAGTGCTGGGTGATCCGGACGCGTTCAAGGAGGTTATGAACGAGTCACGGGTCACGCTGGAACCGTTCTAATATCGGTCTCTTTTTCCCAAAATTACAGGTTCTTTTTGGGATATGTTTTCGAGTTCGTGACAGAGGAGTTCGTTATGGTCCACTACGGTGAGTCGGCCGGAGAAATCCTGGAACGAATTCGATCGGCCAGGCCGGTTGTCCACAGCATTACAAATTACGTAGTCATGAACTCCACAGCGAATGTGCTCCTCGCCATGGGGGCCTCGCCCATAATGGCTCATGCCTTGGAAGAAATGGAGGACATTTCGAAAATTTCGAATTCCCTTGTGGTCAATATCGGCACTCTCTCGAAAACTTGGATAGAATCAATGCATCTTGCGTGTCGACTCGCCCTGTCCACAGGAAAACCTTTCTTGCTAGACCCGGTGGGTTCAGGCGCTACCAAGTTTCGTACCCAAACTGCGCTCAACATCATAATGACAACACTACCCACTGTTATTCGCGGCAACGCATCGGAAATTCTTTCTCTCAGCAGTCAACGGGGGTTCACGCGGGGAGTGGATTCGATTCACCATGTTGAGGATGCCGTAGAAACAGCCCGCTCCATTGCCCGTTCTCTCGGGACGGTCATAGCTGTAACAGGAGAGCGGGACTTGGTCACTGATGGAGACCGTTCATTGATCATTGAAGGCGGCCACCCCCTTATGGGGTACGTCACCGGAACCGGATGCGCTGCGAGCGTCATAGTGGGAGCATTTCTTACTCAGGAAGAGGATCCGGTTATCGCAGCCGCTGCAGCCCTGGCTTTTTTCGGGCTGGCTGGAGAAAAGGCATCTGAGGAGGCTAAGACCCCCGGAAGCTTCTGGGTCAAGACCATCGATGCACTCTACAGTATCACCCCTGAAGAACTTGAAGCGAGAGCGAGGATTACTGGAGTATGAAAAATCCAGCATCTTGGGAAGTTTACCTGGTCACTGACCAGCCTTCCTCCAAGTGTCGCTCCACCGTGGAAATAGTTCAGGCGGCGATCCGCGGTGGAGTGTCCGTCGTTCAACTTCGCGAGAAGCACATGCAAACTCTTGAATTTCTTGAGGAGGGCCGAAGGATTCTCGCTGTCTTACGCCCAGCAGGGATTCCGCTCATCATCAATGACAGGATCGACCTTGCCCTTGCCCTTGATGCTGATGGGGTCCATCTTGGCCCGAAAGACATGCCGTTGAGCATCGCAAGGAAGATCCTCGGGCAGGGCCGCATTATCGGTTTTTCAGTGGAGGAGTCGGCACAAATTAACAAAGAGTCTTCGGCCTACGCAGACTACTTCGCGATCAGCCCTGTTTTCTTTACGTCCACAAAAGATGATATATCAGCTCCCTGGGGCCTGGAAGGACTGAAAAAGGCACGATCCTTGACTCATGCCCCGCTGGTGGCCATTGGAGGAGTGAAACTTGAAAATACTCGGGAAATTGTAGCAGCCGGCGCCGATTGTGTGGCAGTGGTCACGGCCATAGTGTCGGCTGAAAACCCGGAAACAGCGACCCGGGATCTATTGATGGAGGTAAGGTCGGGAAAGATCGTGAGAAAGTAATTTGAGAGGGGGAGGGGCATTGGAAACTGTTCTAAGAGGCAGATAGTCACGTCCCTTCTATGAAAGCGCAATGCCATTAAATAACAAAATTGTTTAACAGAACGGATCCTTAAGAATATGAAGCTCAAGGATATCGGGGAATTTGGATTTATAGACCGGGTGTCTCCCCTTGGATTAATCAGGGCTGATGGCGTGGTCAAAGGTATCGGAGATGATTGTGCAGTGGTCTCGCTTGAAGGGAGTGACTATCTACTCGTGACAACGGATCTTATGGTCGAACGCGTCCATTTTATGATTGATTGGACTTCCCCCGAGGTGTTGGGCGCCAAAGCCCTCGCTGTAAACCTCTCGGATATCGCAGCTTGTGGAGGAAGACCCAGGGACGCCTTTATCAGCCTCGCCATTCCCGATCACCTGGATGTTGAATGGCTCGACGGCTTTTACAGGGGAATGTCCGACCTTGCCCGTCAATACCGGGTCAACATTTTAGGTGGGGACACCACAAAGTCAAAGAGCGATCTCATTATCAATTTGGCGGTAACCGGCCTGGTGGGCCGTGACGAAATACTGTTGCGCAACACGGCAAATGTCAATGACGTGATTGCGCTCACGGGCCCTACGGGAGAAGCGGCTGCGGGCTGTAGCATCTTGACAAATTCACCGGACTTGCCCGACCATATCGCCCAACCTCTTGTCCGAGCGCATCTGAGCCCTAGGCCGCACGTGAAGGAAGGACGATTCCTCGCTCAATCCCATGCCTGCACTGCTGCCATTGACGTTTCGGACGGCCTCAGTTCCGATTTGGCCCATTTGTGCAAAGATTCCAATCTCGCCGCGATCATTTATGAACAGGATATTCCGGTCGGGGACAATCTTATCGAGGCTGCTCACATGATGGGTATGGATCCCCTGGAGTGGGTTCTGAACGGGGGTGAGGACTATGTCTTACTCACAGCTATAATGCCCGAGATGTGGAGCCTCGTGAAAGAACAAGCTATAAGCAACGGTTTCAATATCATACAGATCGGGAAATTTGTCCAAGGTCGTGGAATACAATTGGTGGGGGATTCCGGCCGATCAGAAGAACTGGAACCAAAAGGTTGGGACCATTTCAAGTGAACTGAGAGTGCTTGAATTT
>CAIXMD010000373.1 GCA_903920415.1 uncultured Desulfomonile sp. | reverse complement strand
GATTATTCTCTCAAGACTCCCACCCACCCCGTGACGGCTTTTGTGTCAATGAGCCTTCGGTCCCTATAAACGCAGGCGGTCATTCATGCGTTTGGAAGCATTTGGCGGGGAGGGGCATTAGCTCTGAGCCGAGTGCACGAGTTCTAAGCAAATTCAGAGTAAATTAGCCCGCGAGAATATCGAATCCACCATGAAGGCGGCTCTGAGGCTCATCAAGTCTCGCTTTCAGGCCATATGCGAAAGTCGAGTTCTTTCATTAATTTTTCTGTTGAGCGTCCATTTGCTGAATTGCACTCTGTATCTCTTGTTGAATAGCGGGCATGACCTGTCCCATGTAGACACCGAACTTTTCCATGGCACTTGCGCCGTGTTGTGACCCGTAAAAATTCGCGAGCGCATTCAGTTCGTCCGTCGTGAATGTCTTGACCATTGATTCACGCGCAATTCTGTCAAGAACATCGACTCTAACAATTGCCTTCATTTGAGCTAAGAACTGTACACGCTGATCTTCCGGGACTTGTTTAGAGATTTCGGTAAAGGTGTCGTCTAGCATTTTCGACATAGGCACCACCTTTAAGTACCGATCGGCGGCTGCTTCACGGCTAGCGTTGTCCTGGGCTAAGGAGGCTGTTACTGCAAAACACATTACTATTGCAAAAGTCGTTACTGCGGATAGTTGCTTCATTGGTTCTCCTTGAAAATTCAACAATGAATATGTGCCAATCCGTTAGTTCCGTCAACCTTCTATTTGTTGCTAAGAGAAAGGGAATCAACACACTGGCTGACCCCTCTAACGGAATAGGTCGGCATGGGTTCCTGTACGCTCAAAGATGATCTCATCTTCTGTCAGCTTGTAAACGAGAAGCCAATCCGCTTGAATGTGACATTCCCTCCTTCCCTTGTATATGCCCACAAGGATATGGTCCCGGTATCGCTCCGGTAGATCTTCACCGTCTATCAGAGAGCCAATAACCGTTTTGATCTTCTCGATGTCCTTGTTTCTCCTTATCATGAGACGCAGGTCTCGAACAGTTTAGTGTACGAAGGTGCCCGCATTAAATTCCCAACCGATTGAACATTTCCTCACCGTCTCGGCAGCGCACGAGTTTTTCTCCTGCATCGGTATCTTCAAACGTTCGAAGGGTTGTTTCATTGGGAATGCGCAACTCGAAAGGCAACCCTCTATGCCACTTAACCTGCTGGTAAAAAAGAGTGATGGCCTGGGTCGTGGAGAGCCCCAAGGCCTCGAAGATCTTTTCGGTCTCTTCCTTTAGGTCAGGATCGACTCGCGCTCTAATCATGGCTGTTTTTTTCATGAAGATCCTCCGCTGTTCAGAAGAGTGTACCGCAAAAAGTCAACAGCGGCAAGTTGTGCGAGCACAATAATTCTACTCATGCCACTGCCTATTATCGGTTAAGCTGGTTTGAGACCACGTTTCCGGGGATGGCTCTTTGCTTCCCGTCGTGAAGGACAGCAGAAACATCATAACTGCCAGGACAAGATAAGACTGCCCGAACTGATAAGGAATTTGCCGGGCGGTTTCGGTCAATGACCAGGGAAGGTACACGTTGGCGTCAGGCGAAGCAGAGTGGACGATGCCAAAGAAGGTCAAGATTGCTAGAATTATGAGATAGACCGAACAGATCCTAAGACGACGATTGATCATCTCGGCAAGAAACGCTCCCCAAAGCATTCCTGTCAGAATAAAGCCGTTGCCGAGTGCAATTATCACCAGCACCTCAGGGAGTGTGCTCCCGACCTTGGTAATAAGCTGCTCCAAATTAGACAGGGGGACGATGTCGGGTGTTTCAAACTGGATAGCCAATAGGCGAGCCAGGGTAGGGAATATGGCGAATACTACGGCAGGGGTGTGACGCGCAGGGCAGTGCAGAAACGCTTGGGTCACAATCTCCAGGGCGATAAATACCAGGATAGGAGCGAGAACGGCCCTTGGTATCAACTCAACGATGAACGAAACATAGCCCAACATTCCACCCAGGCCGATAAAAATCCCTGTTAGCATGGTATATCCGGCCCGTGCTCCCATACGCTTGTACGCGGGGTGGCCGATGTAAGGACATGACTGGGCCACTCCGCCGCAAACACCCCCTAGGAGGGTAGCCCAAGCCTCTGTGAGGAGGATTTGGCGAGTGTTGTAATCATCACCAGCTACACGGGCGCTCTCGGTTACGTTGATTCCGCCCACCACCGTAAGAATAGCAAATGGAATCGCAATAGGCAGATACTTAAGGGCCGGCACTATTCCATTGATAAAGTCGAGGCTGGGCACCGGTAAGCAATAATGGAATTGCCGGACTGGGCGGGTATAAGTTTCAGCAGCCTGTCCATCAAGACCCAAAATGTGGAAAAGGTGGTAAAGAAGAGTTCCAAGGATGACAGCAGTCAGTATACCGGGAATGTTTTTTGGCAGTTGAATACCCGCCACCAGCGTATAGAGCATAAGACCAAGGGAGATCATTCCCACAACCGGCAGTCCGAAAATATCCACGAGGGGAATAAAACCTATGAGGGCAAGTCCTACACCCGCGATAGATCCTAGGAGTCCGGCTCTCGGAACCACCCTCCGAATCCAATCACCACAGAATGACATTATGACTTTGAGAACCCCTATCATCACCATTGTTGCCATACCGATATGCCAAGTCATGAGTGCGGCATTTTCCACCGTCTCGCCAGATTGTTTGAGAGCTACGAAGGCTGGTCCCAGGACAGCGATAGCAATTCCAATGGTTGAGGGCGTATCGAGGCCCAGCGGCATGGCGGTGACTTCTCTGTTGCCAGTCTTTTTCGCAAGCCTGAAGGCCATCCAGGTGTACACAAGATCGCCGAAAAGAACCCCCAATGTGGTGCCGGGGAACATTCGCGTGTAAACAACTTCTGCGGGGAAATTGAAGCCGAGAATCAGAGTTCCGGCAAGGAATGAGAGAACGGCAATATTATCGAACATAAGGCCGAAAAAACCTTTGAGGTCCCCCATGCCGATCCATCTAT
>CAIXMD010000372.1 GCA_903920415.1 uncultured Desulfomonile sp. | reverse complement strand
TGGATCGTATTCAATGGAGAAATATACAATTATCCTGAACTGCGAACTGAACTCCTCTCCAAAGGACACCGCTTTCGAAGCCGATCCGACACGGAAGTTATCCTCCACCTTTACGAAGAGATAGGGGAAAATTGTGTCAATCGACTTAACGGCATGTTTGCCTTTGCAATTTGGGATTCATCTGAACATAGACTTTTCCTCGCCAGGGACCGACTCGGGATAAAACCTCTATTCTACTCTTACCAATCAAACGAAAAACTATTCTTCGGCAGCGAGATCAAAGCCATACTGCCCGCTCCTATAAGCCGTGAGCCAGACTATCAGGCTTTGTATGACTATCTTTCTCTCATGTACGTGCCGACACCTGCCACAGCTTTTGCAGCGATAAGGAAACTTCCGCCCGGGTGTACCTTGATTTGCTCGAAGGAGGGAATCAGGATTCGCAATTACTGGGATATACCTCTGCCCAACGAGGGCGAAGAAGACTACACATCCAAGAATTATGAAGAAGAAATCCTGGAACTGGTGGAGACCGCCATACGTCGCCATATGATTTCGGATGTTCCAGTAGGGGCGTTCCTCAGCGGAGGGCTGGATTCAACAACCGTTGCGGCGGTGATGGCTCGAAAGCTCGGTATACCTCTCCGGACATTTACAGTTGGTTTCAGTCGAAAATCCTATGACGAATCCGAGGAAGCTCGTCTAGTGGCCCAGACTTTGGGAACTGAACATATGGAGGAAGTGGTCTATCCAGGGATGATTGAATCCATTCCTGATTTGCTGAATTCTTTTGATGAGCCGTTCGGAGATTATTCCGCCATCCCAACTTTCCTTGTTTCGAAGATGGCCTCCCGTTACGTGAAAGTGGTACTCACCGGCGACGGAGGAGATGAAGTCTTCGCTGGCTACCCAACGCACAACGCCTACAAGGTCAGCCGCCTCTTTACAATGATCCCGAGCTGGATAAGACATAAGATCATTAATCCCCTTGTATTGGCTCTCCCCACATCCATGGAGAGAATCAGCTTCGACTACATGGCAAAGCGATTCGTTACTGGAGCCGAGCTTCCCATGGAAAAAGGCCACTACTGGTGGAAGGTCATTTTTGATGAGCAAGAGAAGAAATCACTCTGTAAGCCGGACTTCCTCAAGATGGGTTTTAGAGACAGTTTTGGAGTATTTGAGGAGTATTTTCAGGTTGCACGCCACGCCCACCCCCTCAACAGGCTCCTGTATGTAGATGCTAAGACCTTCCTGTTAGATGACAATCTGACGAAGGTGGATAGAATGACTATGGCCAACTCAATTGAAGCTAGGGTTCCGCTCATAGACCACGAGATAGTCGAAAGGGTTGCGCTCGTCCCTCCTCACATCAAGTCAAGAGGTCTCCAGACGAAAAATCTGCTGCGCCGAGCTGTTCGTAAGATGCTCCCCCAGTCCATCCGACGAGGAAAGAAAAAGGGCTTTACGCCTCCCCTGCCCTTCTGGATACGAGATGAACTCAGACCTTTTCTCCTTGATTCTTTCTCTGAACAGAGGCTGCGGGCAACTGGCCTGTTGGAAGAAAAATACTGCCGAAGATTGCTCGAAGAGCACATTCAGGGGAAAAAAGACAACAATAGGCAGATATGGACCATTCTCAGTCTCTTGTGCTGGATGGAAAGACTCTCGAGCATCTCTCGGCATTGAAATGTCGTCATGGTTCAGCCTGCACTAAGATCCTCCTCCCATAAACCAATTCGGTTGCCCTGGGGATCCAGAAGGACTGCAAACCAGCCCGCTCCAGGCACAGGCTTCTGCGGTACAATCACTTTGGCGCCCAGTTTCACTGCTTTGGCAATCGATTCACGAGCAGAGCCGACTTTTACGTAATTTACAGGGGTGTGCTGTGGGTCTTGCCGCGCGGTCATGCCACCTTTAACGGTCTCCTGTCCCATGTCTATCTTGTAATACTGAAAATCTCCAGGTACCTTCTGAAAATTCCAGTCGAACATCTGATGGTAGAAATCTTGCAGTGAGTCCAGATCATCCGCCGGCAACTCAAAAAAACATACCGTGTTTATCATTTCTTCCTCTCTTGGCTGGTGAACTCTAATATATTGTATCCCTTATTCTCAAGGGCCTTTCTGAGAACACCAGGGTTTTCAGACTCCACACGAACCACTACCCTTACCTTACCGTTCTTTCCTTCTGGAACAGTGAAAATGGCCCGAGCTATCGAATCGCTTTCATCCACGATATTAAGCATATCCGATAACGTTCCCTTTTCAAGTGTGATACCGGTCAAAGTGATTCTCGTACGCGCTTTACTTGCCTCGAGTAGCTTGAAAAGGGTAACGACTATCTCTCGGTCGGAAACTACACCCACTACCTTGCCGCCGTCCATGACAGGAAAGGTGCTCATCATCATCTCTCTGCCTTTGATCAAAGTGTCCTCAACGCTATCATCGATCGACACTGTAACCGGCATCCGAATCATCACGTCCTTCACCTTGAGCTTGTTGCAGAAATAATTTATCTCACAAAGATCGCCGGTACCACTCACGCAGGTGGCGGCTTCGCTGAGATCTTTCCTGTGGACAACCCCACGCAGCCGGCCATTGTCCACCACGGGCAGCATTTTCAGGTTGTGTTCTAAGATCAGCGCGGCAGCTTCCGAGGCAAGAGCATCGCCGGAAATAGAGTGATGTTGGGGCAACATCCAGTTTTTTACAAACATGTTGGCCTCCATGTGTATTCAAGATCTGGTATAGAAAAGAGACCCTATCCAGATTTCTCGGTCACATTCAAAGAGTTTATGGGACCGGCTTATCAAGCCTGGCATGCCGAATACCAGCGGTCGTAACCAGACCTGCTACAACACCGACGGAAATATTCCCCTGCAGGCCGATTCCACAGCCTTAGAAAAGTCCTCGTCTTCGAGGTTGGCATCAACTTCTCTGACCTCTATTGCGTCAGAAAGATTCTCTTTAAGAATTTTCAGGAAAAGCCTATCCTGGTTTTCGTCAAACATGTGGCTCGATGGAATATCCACGGCAGACCAGCCTCGCTTTGGAAAAAGAAATATGGTGGGTCCGCTTGCCTGATTGAGTTTCTCAGCAAAAACCTTGGCCACCTGGACCATCTCCTCGTCGGAGAGCCTCAGAAAAGTCCTCAGCTCGTCGAGATCGAATTTTCTCCGCTCATAGTGTTCCTGTTTGTAGTGGGACTTACGTGGACTCGTCAGATTAAGACCACCCGGAGCAACTACTTGAGGAATGCCTATTTTTCCTGCTGATGTCATACGGTTAGGCCCAGCAGCCCTCATACCTCCCAGGATTTCCTCTCCGACGCCTCCTGGAGCAAGATCGACCACTGCGTCAAAAAATCCCGATGCGATCATGTCTTCCATGGCTCGGTCGCAGACTCCAGCTGCGGAGAATCCAATTACTTGATAACCACGCCCTTCCAGGCACTGCATCACATTGTGGGCGCACTGCTCCGTAGGACCAAACATTGACATCGCGACAAGGGGCTTACCTTTAGCCCTTGCTGATTCCACTGTGAGCGGAGGGATTTGTGCCATGCCTGTTATTGCTGAAGCCGCTCGATCCAGAAGATTCAAGAGGGGTAGGGACAATCCGGAAATCTCTATGACCGTGTGGAGAACAGCGATGTCGGCCGTCCCGATATAGCGCGTAGCAAGACCCGGAAGAGCCGCTGTAGAAGAAACCATGATCTTGGGAACGCCGAAAGGCAAAGACCGCATCACATCCGTAGCCATCAGGCTTCCTGTGGATCCACCCAAACCTATCACGCCGGCCAGGCGTCCTGTGAGCAAGACACTTGCAGCAAGCTTGACCGCGCCGCCGATCATTTGCCTGGTTATCTTCTTTCTATCACGAGACAAACGAATCTCTTGAATATCGACTCCGGAAGCCTG
>CAIXMD010000371.1 GCA_903920415.1 uncultured Desulfomonile sp. | reverse complement strand
TGACAAGCAGGTTGACTACATAGTGCAGTTTCTTGAGGCGTTGACAGGCAAACTGCCCGAGAACTTTGCCGTTCCTCCCACGTTACCGCCGGCCGCATTTCAAAGAAGATGACATGGGAACCGTACGCATCTTCATGCCACCAGCTTCTCCCTGCTGATAATCTGACCTTGAACCCCAATGATGACGTGCTCCAGAGGGATGCTCTTGCCGGCAGCTTCCATAGCTTTCTTGACTATGAAAGGCAGACCGTGACAACAGGGCACTTCCATGAATACAGTTGTCACACTTCGTATATGGGCACTCTTGAAGATTTCAGTGAATTTTTCAATGTAGGATTGAACATCATCGAACTTGGGACAACCCACCATTACCACTTTGCCTTCCAGAAAATCCCTGTGAAAAGCTGGATATGCCACAGGAGTGCAATCAGCCGCTACGAGAAGATCTGCGTTTTTGAGAAACGGTGCAGTAGGAGGCACAAGTCTGATTTGTACTGGCCAAGTTGAAAGAGTTGAATCAACGCTCGAATGGGTTACCGGGGTATTCGCTTTCTGGCACGCGCTAGGCTGTGCAAAAGTCCTAATCTGGGTGGAAGGGCACCCGCAGGGCAGCGTATCCTGGGACTTTCCCTCAGCGTTCTTTAGTTCCTCGAGGCGGTGTTCAACCGCAATCTCGTCAAAATCGTCCACCACTCGGTCAATAACCTGGAGGGCCCCTGTGGGGCATTCACCCAAACAGGCACCAAGCCCGTCACAGTATTTCTCGCCTACCAGCCGAGCCTTGCCGTCAACAAGCTCCAGCGCTCCCTCAGCGCACGTAATGATGCAGTCACCGCAACCGTTGCAGAGTTCTTCATCAATTTCTATGATTTTTCTTGATACTTTCATTTTCTGTCTCCTTGTACTTTTTGTGTTCGCTGATTTTTGATTCAAGCAACAGCAGTTTCGTCCTTCTTTTTTTCAACGAGTATGCTTCTCGCAAGGTTCCTGCCGGCTTCGGTAAGAAATCTCCTGTTTATATGTTTCAAAAGGTTCGCTGGACTGACGGACTCTTTCCTGGTTCTTTCCTCAAGATTGACAACGAGGTCTGCATCGTAAACAACTTTGAAGTTCGCAGTCTCGTCAATCCTCGGATGGTGGTGGTGACCCACAATGTCACAAACTTCATTTATCAAGTCTTCACTTGCCCCTAGTTTAGTCAGAATTTCCCGAGCAACTGGAGGACCCTCCAGATGCTGATATCTTGCGGCCGAACTGTTATATTTTCTTTCAGACTCTTTGATCCCTATGTCGTGCAGATATGCAGCAGTAAGAGCCACAGCCGGGTCTGCTTTCTCCTCGGCTACAAGCTTCTCAACATACCTGGCCACTCTCGCGGCATGTCCGATGCGCCTGAAGTCTTGCTTGAAATAGAATTTTGTTTCCACAGCCACCCGGTCCTTGAAAAGATCTTCTTTTTGCTTAATCAGCTCAGGCGGGAGATCTCCGAAGCAGTGCTCTGCAAATTTGCAGTGAGTCGCACACCCGAAGTCCATTTTAGGATTGAGCACACGCTGACCGCACTTGCTACACTTACGTCTAGTCTCGTCCTTGAAGAATTCAACCTTGTTGCCGCAATTGGGGCATTCGGACTCAAATATGGCGTCAAATTTCCAATATCTGGGGTCTTGTCCAGGACACTTCATGGTTTTATCTCCTTTGTCGTCCTCGACGATTTTGGCCTCACTGGTGGTCGGGCTCCTTCGTTACTTGCATAAAAAGATTGGCACATGTCTTATTGATGGGCCTTGACTTAAGTCAACAGATAATAATTTTTCGTTTTTTTTTAACAGCGCCCTATGGAAACGAAAAGGGCCAAGCTTTTTATCGATTTGCTTTCCAGTCTTGTTCATGCTTATATGGTTGCGCTTCGGCTGGGAGCAGTGAGGTAAGGCTATGTTCCAAACCTGAAGTATGTTTTCGAAAATACTCAATTCGCATTTTGTTCCCCAGTCCGGCCACAAACTAGATTTACAAGCCGTATCGCATAAACGGTGAAATCGATCATGAACGTGGAGGTAATGAATGTTTAGAATCTTAGCCGTGATTCTGATTTCGGCGATGGGTCTGATCTCGCCTGCAACTGCAGTTGAGCCTGTTGTTATAGGGGCGTACATGCCCATGACCGGGGGCGTTGCTGCGTTTGGCCAGATGTGCTGGAGCGGCATCGAAACAGCCAAGAAAATGGAACCCGAGGTTCTTGGCCGGCCCGTCGAATTGAAACTCGTGGATACGAGATCCGACAAAGTGGAATCGGCTAATGCTGTTTCCAGACTCATCGAAAAAGAAAAGGTTGTCGCCATCCTCGGCGAGACGATCTCTGGAAACACAATTGCTGGAGCTGACTATGCAGAGAGACGTAAAATCCCCATGATTTCACCTACCGCCACCAACCCCATTGTTACTCAGAATAAAAACTACATCTTCCGAGTATGTTTCATAGATACCGACCAGGGTCTTATCGGTGCAAAGCTGGCCATGGAACGGCTGAATGCCAAAACAGCCGCTCTCATCTATGATATTTCCCAGGATTATTGTGTGGGGCTGGCCAATTTTTTTAAGAAAGAATTTACTCAGGCAGGGGGGCAAATCCTTGCTGAAACCAAATTCAAGTCAGGCGATAGAGATTTCACTCCTCAGCTAAGTCGTATCAAGGCAGTCAAGCCGGATATCATTTATGCTCCCATATATTACACTGAGTTGGCTTTAATCGCCAGGCAGGCCAAGGATATGGGTTTGTCCGCTCCCATAGTGTCCGGGGATGGTGCCCAGGCACCGGAACTCATAGAATTGGGGGGAAATGCAGTCGAGGACATTCACTTTACCGCACACTTTCATGAGACCATGGTGGACACGGAGAGAGGAAAAACATTTCTCGAACTCTACAAAAAGGATACCGCCAAGGAACTTGACTCATTTGCAGCCATGGGGGCCGACGCTTATTTTGTGACGCTCGACGCGATTAAAAGAGCCGGCTCGGCCGATCCAATAAAAATTCGGGAAGCCCTTGTTTCTACAAGAGACTTTGAAGGGGTCTCAGGTAAGATATCTCTGAAGTCTGACGGTAACGCGATCAAAGCGATCGTGATAAATAAGGTCAAAGATGGGAAATTCGCTTACGTAGCCACTATAACCCCTTGATAGAGTCTCTTCAGGATTCGGATCCTCATCGTAAAGCTAGGTTACTCTTTTAAAGGCCAAATGGCATCAGAGGCAATAGCCCGCTTATGGCAATCAGAGGAGAACAACGAGTCCAAAGTTGGCTTCTACGTAAATCAACATTTTAGTGGACCAGAATCAGGGTAAATTGTCAGGTGGATTACACTTTCGCAGTTCAGCAAGTTATTTTCGGGCTAACTTTGGGTTGCTTTTACGCTCTATTGGCCATCGGTTACACGATGGTATATGGGGTGTTGCGCCTGATCAACTTCGCTCATGGCGACCTTCTGATGGTGTCGGCCTATGTAGCTTTTTTCGGAATAGTGGTCTTCCACATACCCTGGATTATTTCGTTCGGGATCTCCATAATATTAACAGGACTGCTCGGCATACTCATCGATCGGGGTGCTTACAAGCCTATCAGGAATAGCCCTCGAATCAGCGCACTTATTACAGCCATAGGGGTTTCGTTCCTCCTTGAAAACCTTGGAATTGTTCTCATAGGAGGCCGTCCCAAGTCGTTTCCTACACCCCTGATTTTTGATGGTATCCTCAAAGTGGGAGAGGTCAGAATCCCATTTTTGTCCCTCTGGGTGCTTTTTGTTACCATTATATTGCTCATCGCAGTCATGTTGATAGTCTATCGTTCGAGGGTAGGAATGGCAATGAGGGCACTGTCTCGGGACATGGAAACGGTCAGGCTTATGGGAGTGGATGCAGATCGAGTAATTGCATTTACTTTTCTTTTGGGATCAGTTTTGGCCGCTGCGGGGGGGATCATGTGGTGCATGAAATATCCTGCTGTGGAGCCTTTCATGGGCGTGATTCCCGGACTGAAGGCCTTCGTTGCAGCGGTCCTAGGAGGAATCGGAAATGTTGCGGGTGCGGCATTAGGAGGTATGATTCTGGGCGTGGCAGAGATTCTTATTGTAGCGGTTCAACCGGAGTGGTCCGGTTACCGGGATGCAATCGCTTTCTGTATCCTGATAGTAATACTATTGACACGCCCAACAGGAATCATGGGCGAAAAACTTCCGGATTAATTCCCCCGTAGATGGTGTTGTGCCGGTCAACGATTTTTTCAAAAAAATTGAGACACTGATTTTTCATCGGTGAGCGGTTGATACTATTTGTGCCCGCTGTGGACAAAGTAAAGAGGTTTAACTCGCCATTCTCTCACCGA
>CAIXMD010000370.1 GCA_903920415.1 uncultured Desulfomonile sp. | reverse complement strand
CGATCGGTTTGGTATCTGACGGCATGTTTGCCCTCCTGATAAAGTATTGCATTAAACCGAATATTAGAGCTACTTGTGCAATACTTTATCAGGATGTTTGCCGCTTGTCAACCCAAGTTCATGGCCCGAAAAATATTTATGTGCATAGTCGGGCAGTTGCAATGCCCGGGCCATGCGTTTAGGCACTACATGTTGATAACTTTCACAGAACGGTCTTGATCGTTTTCCCGGGCCGGTGGGGAAGATTCAGGGCGTCATAAATCTGAACGTGGAAAGGTTCCGGCCGGGTCGATTTGCGAATGTGGATCATTTTGCCGTCGTCTCTTTTCATGGTGGTTGTGATGCGCATGTGGGTAGAGAGCCCCTTGCGGATCGTGGACCAGCTTTGCACCATCCCCCGCTTGCCCAACTTGAAGCGAATGGTGTGCAGTACATGATAGGCCAAGACCGTGATGAACAGATGCCC
Source organism: uncultured Desulfomonile sp. (assembly GCA_903920415.1). Lineage (GTDB taxonomy): Bacteria > Desulfobacterota > Desulfomonilia > Desulfomonilales > Desulfomonilaceae > CAIXMD01. Next base: position 2,157 of record CAIXMD010000370.1, on the reverse strand, counting down.
ATCCACCCGTCGTTCTTTCTGATGATAAACGGGACGCAACCCCAGCTCCGACTTCATGCTCCGGAAGGCATCTTCAATGTCGGTGAGCATGCTGAAGATGTCGAATAACGCCTGCTCTTTGAAATCCAGACAGTTGGAACGGAGGCAGTAAAAACCGCTGCGTTCATCCTGCGCCCTTCTGTGCCAAGCAATCTTGGTTGCCAGGCTTGTTTTTTCATCCCAGGCGATCTCAATCTCGTAACGGCGGGCCACCCGCTTGAATCGCTCCTTGAGACGGCCGATCTTCTCCACCACCTTCTCATAGCGTTTGGTCCCATGCTTCTTGCTAAGGGCCGCCTGTGTCTTTCCAAGCTCCTCCTCGAATCGTTTCTCGAAGCGGTTCCGGATGCCCTCCTCCTTGATCGCCTTGGCGCTGGAATGGCAGTAAAGCTCGATCTCCCCGGCATCCGGATTATTGATCAGCGCTGCCCGGATCAGCCTGTGTTTGTCCTCCCTGACCGTGACCATATCAAGGGATGCGGGAACGTCGATCTTCCTCTTGCGAGAAACGACAAGGTAGCCATACCCATGCCCCGTAAGCCAATCGAGATTCTTCTGCGTGCCAATCCCGGCATCCATCACAATCAGGGGTTTCAACAGCATGTCCGCAGTAGAAAGGGCCGCGATCATCCCCTCCAGGGTGCCTGCCTCGCTAACGTTTCCGTCAAAGATGTCGCTTTTTTTCGGGAAACCGTCGGCGTCCAAAACCAGTCCAAGGGTCACCAGAGGGCAATCCGTCCGCTTCTCCTTGGAATGGCCAAAGTGCGCCTTGCTGTTGTACTTCCCCGACCCCTCAAAAAAGGTATTGGTCAGATCATAGAGAATGAGCGTCTCCTGCAGTTGGAACAGGCTGCACTCCCTCCCCCGCAGATGTGCTTCAATCTCCGACCGGCGCCGCAGAAGCATGTCCGCCGTCTTGTAAACCCGATCCTGGGAAAGATTAACGAAGTTGGCGCCCAAGAGATCATCCAGGGCTGTCACGTCTTGAAGCCACACATGGGTCGACCGCTCCGAGCCAGGCGCAATCAGTCGGGCGGCGATCACGCCAATCGCCGCATCAACGGCCGGCTTATTGAAACCCAGATCCCTGAGTTTCTCCTCAAGCCCCAGCTCTTTGATCGTCTCATAGACAACATGCTCCGCACCAACGGTCCTGGCATGCTCATGATCCACCGAGCCCAAATCCACACGCTGGTAATCCGGGGCGTCTGCAGCAGAAATCGTCTCCGGCAAGATGGACCTTCTGGAATCGCCGACGATCTGTCGCGCATAGCGGTTCGCAAGGGTTTCAACCTCGACAGGATAGATGAACAGGGGCGACTGACCGGTGACGATCTCCTCCATCCGGTTGGCCAGATCCTTCCACTGTTCTTCGGGTAGGGTGAACTCGTTCCCCAGATTGAGTATCGCTCGCTGCCGGGGGCCCCGTTCGGTGCGGACGGACTCTACCAGCTTAAAAGTATGGTAGTTCTGCCGGTTCTTCTGATCGGTATGGGTAACTTTCCGGATATACATGGCGTTCCCTCTACCGCAGCAGGATCGGGAAGTCAAGATATATTTGGTTAAAATGTGAGATTTTGGCACTACAAATGACTTCTCAAAGAGCAACAACACCTAACATCCTAATATGATTAGATACACATTTTCAGAAACCGCAAAAACAACCCGCTTTTTAGACAAAAACCATGAACTTGGGTTAAGGCTTATCGCCTAACCGACCAATTGGCGAAAACGGTACTCTCAAGTACTATCCCGATGCTAAAGATTTGTCATCCCTCTCCCTTTTCTCTGCAACCGAACCGGCCTTCAGCGCAAGCGATTGCTTCGACGAGACGGGGACGCCCGACTTCGAACGAGGCGGAGATATTCCGGATCCTCTTTTTCAGATCGGCATGATAGAGGCTGGTCTCTCGGCCGACGGCAGGGGATTTGTTCTGCGGCTGGGCGCGCTGGACCGCTGGGTCACCTTGATAGTTGAAAGCCTTGCCACAACCGATGAGCAAGGCAGTACCCGTTATCTTCGGGCCGCCGGAGAGAAAGATCGGGACGTTCCGGCGTGGCAGTGGGCATGGTTCCTGATGGACCGATTGGTCTTGACGCTTTGCCTCGCCTATTCCT
>CAIXMD010000369.1 GCA_903920415.1 uncultured Desulfomonile sp. | reverse complement strand
TTTTTCCCGGGCGGTAAATTGGTAAACCCCTTCGCCATTGGAGAGATCTATGACCTGATGGTCAAGAATTTCGCCTCTCTCCAGAGTCGCCAGGCATTTTCTTGCCGGTCTGGGGGTCCGGAACTCAACCCTGACAGAGTCTCCGGAGCCGTACTCTTTTCTATTGGTCGCCAAAAGTATTTCGTTGCTGGTACGAACTCCGGTTTCAGCCTTGCTTCGGAGCCACTGGTCGTATTCTTTCCATCCCACTGCAAAAAGAGTCTGGCTGGAATATCGTCCTCCGGCATCGTCGTAGGTCACTGATATTAAATAATCTCCCTCATCGTTCAGTTCCAAAGGAAAACCGGCCTGACCATTCACTATGGACTGCTGAGAGGTGATGGATTTCATCCATCCTTCTTCCCAAAGGTCATTTATATTCCCAGCCTCGTCTCTTTTTTGAGTGAAGAAATATCTTTTCTGCATGATGGCCGCTTCAATTTTGCCCGAAGAAACCTTGTTGCCGTCACGGTCAATTACAATCACTCTCAATGGAGAGGCGTATCCGGCCTGCACTTGTCGGGGGTGATCAGAAATGCCCACGAGGAACTTTGGCCTGGGGTTGAAAGTCTCAACCTCGGAAGTGGGCTCACCGTCAATGTCGAGCACCGTAACAGAAATTCTTACTCCATAAATGCCCGTGAGAAGTCGGTTATCCAAGGGTACTGCCACACGCAAATTCCCATCCCGATCAAGGACGGATTCGCCTGATTCTAGAAATCGCGTGCTATCGTCCTGATTTCCAAAGAAATACCCTTCCAGCCCATGCACAGTATTTACAGCCGGCACCAGGGTCGCCTCCCATCTTACGCGGCCATGCTTCAAGGGCCCTCCTGAGTAATAGCGGCCCTTTATATCTACGGAGAGGAATTCTTCATTAAATTTGACTCCGACAAACGATTCGGAGACTCGATCTTCCTGCTTAATAGAAACAGAGACAAAATGCCGTGGCCTCTTGAACTCCTGGGCCATGAATGAGCAGGTGTAGGTATTGCCTGCTTCGGAACTTTTCCCAACCAGGACATTCAAGGTGTAGGTCCCTACAGGGAAAAACTTCTTTACGTCAAATGAGCCGTAACAAGTCCCGAATTCCCCGAGTTTGAAATTATTGCTATAATGAACGTCGTTCCTGGGACCTATTACCTCGATTTTCACCTGTTCGCCGGTTGGGGATACAACTTCCCCCTCTTTGTATTCTCTTGAAACGAATTTGAAATGGACCGTTTCTCCGGGTTGGTACACACCTCGTTCGGTGAAAACATACCCTGTTTGGCTGCCGGTGGGGTCCTTTACTTGTTCAGCCTGAGTCACTCCAAAGGGCTTCAGTCGAAAAGTGTCCAACTCGAGCCCGCATGAGTCCTTCTTGGTAGCTGCTACGGCCCATTTTATGGTGGCAACATCCAGTGGCCGGCTCCCTGTTACGATCTCGGCCGCACCGGGCTGAACTGAAGGGAATGCCTGTCCGCTTTTCACGATGAGGATACCGTCTTGATCCGTTTGGCCTACAAAAAACTTTTGCCCATCGTTACGGACCAACATCAGGTCTGCCCCACTCACTGGTAAACCCGTGTAAAGTGAAGTCGCCCAGAAAAGCAAAGTTTGAGCTGATATTTTGTAGCTCAGCGAAAGGTCGGTAATCTGAATGAGTTTTGTCGCCTCACCCTGGGATTGGCCGTTCGGGTCGTCCAATGAAGCAATCCAGGCACCGCCACTATCCGGAGCCTTGCGAAAGGAAAGAGGCAGTGAATATCCATAAATGTGCGCTTTTGCCTCGGGGGCAAAGAACACATCCGAGTCCTGGGACACTTCTCCCAGGAATACGGGGTTAATTCTTTTTGTGCCTGATATTTTGCTTAGATTGTTAGTTTTGCCCTTCAGATCAATCAATTCTCTCTTGTCATTGCTTCGAAGTCCTTCGGCAGTCTCCGCGAGAAAAAATGGCAAAACCCTCTCTAATTTGCAGCGAACAGCAGAAACGTTGGATAGGGTCAAAGGGAGAAGCTGCCGACCGATAAGTTCCACAATTGATCGGTCGGATCGTATCAAAATCTCCGACTTAAGGCCGGGACCCTTGAACGGGAAGTCTTGAGACTCAAGAATTGCCCGACCCGCGTCCACCCGTTCGGATGATATTCTCAGGAGGTAGTCCTTGTCATACTCGAACTCACCGGTTATTCGATACTGAAGCCCTTGTTCCCTGGCCACGGTCAATCCTCGAACAGTAGGCGTTATGCTGACAGCCTTTCGGAGTTCATCTTCCGTAGTGTCGTCCGAGAGTTCCAACATGAGACCTTTATTCGTTTGGGACCGACAAAATGTAGATATACCGGTTACTGAAATCATCTCCATAGATATGAATTCATGAGTAAAATTATCTATCAGGAGAATTCTGCCGGCAGAATCGGAAAGTCCCTTTTTTATGGTTATCTTCACTGAGGAAGGCTTGTCGGACGCTTTCAAAGGCACAAGGACGAACTCCCTAGCTGGAGACTTAGCCTTCTCACTTTGTCCGGGGATTCGCAGTTCAAATTTTTCCTCAACTCCATCAGAGCCAACCCTTGTCGATTGTGCCAAATTGGAGGGGAAAACAGGCGCGTTGAATTGCAACGAGACTGCCCAGACAATGCCTGTTTTGCTCTGGACAGAAGTGTCCCGACGAGCGTAAACGGTGAGGTCCTCCGCATTCGCGAAAACAGGTGCCAGCGAAAGGATGAAAACTAAGATTATTCCGAATTTCAGGCCATTCCATGAGGTGTTTTTCATGATTGCATCCTTTTGAAACGCCATCCAACTCTTGTACTTGGTCGAAGACGGCATGATATCACGTTGTTTGAGGTACATGGGTAGTGATTTTCCACGAGTCTGCCACAAATGAGTTTATTCCACCCGGATTGTGACTTGGGCTGCCTCGCTCTGGGGAGTGACTGCATGGATAACGTGTTTTCCCCTCGAGGGATCCCACAAGAATTCATAAGGGGGAGGGGTCCTGGCGACCTCAACCCCGTTCAAAAGCCATACTACGTGATCTACGAGGGGATCCGAAACCGCTCTGAACACGACCTGATTGCGGCGATTCCGAGAGAGAACGAAACAGTCCAAGTTGTGGGGGCTTGTTATCTCGATGCGATGCGTTCCTCTCGAAGTCGAGAACGATGCCCCAGTTTCTTGAAGTCGATCATTATCCGGAAAACGTCCCACCCTATCAGAAGGTCTCGATAACCTGAATCTACCGGGACCCTGTTCCGCTTCTCGACCGTAAACCCATTGAGCGTAATCGCCGCCAAGGTAATAATATTGGCTTTGATGCGCCAAATCACAGGGGAGAATTTTGGAATCGCCGACCACAAGTTCTCTGACCTTGTGAGGGCATCTTGGGCTGGCCGTTTTTCCTGACATTGCACATACTAACTCTTCTCGCACGTTGTCAGGTTTGACAAAAGCATCGGGTTTTCCAGAACGGTACAGGAATCCGATTATTTCCTTCAAAAGAGGTCCGCAGGCTCCTGATCCCATCACACCGGGGCTCGACCGGCCATCAAAATTGCCGGCCCATATACCTACTATGTGTCTTGTTGTGTATCCTATTGTCCAGGCATCCCTATAATTACTGCTCGTGCCTGTTTT
>CAIXMD010000368.1 GCA_903920415.1 uncultured Desulfomonile sp. | reverse complement strand
GGACTTTCCCGATTATGTCTCTGATGAAGAGAAGATGGGCTGGCTCCTTTTTGTCATGAGGTTTCAGCAATTTACCGGTCCGCTCATGGCGAAAGGAGTTGAAGATACGACACTCTACGTGTACAACCGGCTCGTGTCACTCAATGAGGTGGGTGGACGGCCGGATCACTTTGGATGCTCGCTTGAAGAATTTCACACCTTCAACACGAAGAAAAAAGACTTGTGGCCGGATTCCTTCAACACCACCTCGACTCACGATACCAAAAGGTAACCGTTCAGCAGGAGACGCTCACCAAGGATGGACTTGGTGCTCCTTTGCGGTAAGCAGTTACCGCATCGACAAGGAACTGGAATGGATTTTTTCTTTGGAGGATGCACGATCTTTCAACTGTCAAGAGACGGGCAGTCAGCAACTCTCCTTCTGCGGATTGATTTCCGAAGCTGATCTTGAGCCACTGTACGGCCGGACGTATCGCTCTCTCAGCAGCATTGTTGGTCGGCTCAACTCCTTCATGCTCCAGGAAAGTGAACAGTCCGTCCCAGTGCTTCAACAGGCTCTTGGCCGCTTTAGCCACGTGGTAATCGGAGCTGTTTGAGTAGAGTTGAAGACACCTGCTCATTCGGCTTCTTATGGGGACGGATTTTTGGACAAGGATCTGCCTGTCCAAATGCCCATCCTTGAACGCATGCCACAAGGCGAACATTCGGCCCGTCTCGGAAAGCATCCATTTGGAAAAGCGTACCGCATCAGGGCTCCTGCAGGCATGCTTGAGTCCTCGGAGACCTCTGATGATGTGAGCCCAACAGAATTGGCGGATCCCCTTATGAAAAGCCTTGTAAGCGGAATACATATCCGAACAAAGCACACCGTTGTAGAAATCACCCAGAATATATCTGAGGACCTTTGCTCCCCTGGATTCGGCAACATGATAGAATGCAATAGTTGGGGTGACCAAGACCCAAAGCCACCGAGTCAAACCCAGAGTCTTCCATCCGGTCTCATCTCCATTGAGAACCGGCTGTCCGGGCAGAGCCTGTCTCACCTCTTCATAAGCTTTTGCCAGGGCTTCAGAGACCTCTTGATGAAGTTTGCACACAGAGCCCAAGCAAACATCGATCCGGAAAATCGTCTTGGCTATTTCTTGACACCCTCTCCGAGTCACACGATGCAGACCGCTCAGATGAGCAAGAACTGCGGTGAGTCTTGGACCAATACCGGATCGAGCCTCCGGAGGAAGCTTGCCCCAATTATCTCTCCCACAGGCACAACGAATGCACATGCGGTGGTATTCCACGACTTCCGGTTTGGGTTCGGGAATGTCAACAACTTGATGACGCAAATACTTGCCGGTAGGCTGATCGACGCTGGGATCGAGCGCAGCGCCGCAGTTGTCGCACACATCAGGAAAGAGAGGGATGATGTCGTCGACTTGGTCCATAGATATCAAGTCTCTATTGGCCCCCTTGTGACCCGGTTGACCTCCGCGATTACGTTTCTTGGACTTCTTCGGAGGTCTTGGCCTCAGTTTGGTTTGGGGACCGTCGGACGAGGGAGGCTTCGAGGAATTGGATGAATCCGTGGTGAGAAGCGCTACCTTGCGCTCCAACTCGTCAATGCGGGCACTCTGATGCAACAGCGCCTTCACAATTACTTCCGGACCGCTATGAGCAATGGCGACGGCTTCTTCTCTGGTCATGGCAAAGAGCCAAAGACCATTGTCCTGATCTTGTCAACATGAAACTGAAAAACTGCGCGATATCGCGCGAGTACAAACGCCCCCAATATAGCTAAAGTGTCAAATTCACTCCCGGCCAGGGGGATCGCGCTGAACGATTAGTTGCGCCGGTCAAAACCGGCAAGGAGTTGTGAATGAAAGAGTCATACGGTGAAGGCCTAGCGAGCCACACCGGCCCCGAGTCATGCGTTGGTCGTCGTAAGGCGGCAGGCGAAGCGTTGACAGGGGTACACGCAGACCAGCCATTG
>CAIXMD010000367.1 GCA_903920415.1 uncultured Desulfomonile sp. | reverse complement strand
ATAAGGAGATCACCACACCATGAATTGTTGTTTAGTGTAGGTATACTTACACTAAAATGCAATTTATGTACATTTTCCTTTCATTCGGGTCGCTTGTTGCGCGTGTCGGTTCGTCCCTTTCATCGGTATATCATCCTTTTTTATCGTTCTTGATTTCCAAAAACTTAGCATAAGCCTCGCCTTTCTTGACACCGAACCGTTTACATGCCTCATCGGCCAATCTTTTTCCCGAGAAACCCTCCTTGAGAAGGTTTTTCACGGCTTTGTCGGAGTCTATAGCAGGGGTTTTTTCGATCCCCCCCTCCACCACGACGATGATCTCGCCTTTGATCGTGTCTCTACTCTCAAGAATTTTCAGAATGTCCTCCGCTGATCCGAAAAGTATTTCCTCGTGTACCTTTGTAAGCTCTCTGAAGAAAACCATTGGCTTAGCGCCCAAGACCTGTGTCGCGATCCTCAGAGTGACGCAGATTCTTCTAGGGGTTTCGAAAAAGATGGACGTCCGGTCTTCCACGAGCAGGCTATGAAAAAATGATCGTCTCGCGTCGTTTTTCCTTGGAACAAACCCCAGATAGACAAATGACGAACAGTCAATTCCTGATGCAGAAAGGGCTGCAGTGATAGACGAGGGCCCGGGTATTGGCGACACCCGAATTCCAGCTTCAAGAGCAATTCGCACCAAACGGTGCCCGGGGTCGGAAACTGCCGGCGTCCCGGCATCGCTAATCAGGGCTATTTTTCCTCCCCTTTTTAGACGGTCGAGTATTGTTTGGCTTTTTCGTTTTTCACTGAAGCGGTGCAGGCTCATCAGCTCAGAGGTTATGTCCCAGCGTTGGAGCAGTACTCTACTCCTTCGGGTATCCTCACAGGCAATCAGATCCACACTGCGAAGGATGTCGATTGCTCGGACGGTGATGTCTCCAAGGTTGCCTATCGGAGTGGAAACCACAAAAAGGACACCATCTTGGTCATTTGTTGATAAACTGGCCACTGTTTCGGCTATTCTGATTTTCCAGATCTTTCACCCTTGGGATCATTGTAAAGATAAGAATTGCGGTATGCGTCCACGCCGGTCATCAGCAGTACTTTGAGCACTGCGGTGACAGGGATGGCAACCAGCATTCCCACGAAACCGAAAAGGCTTGCTCCTACAAAGAGAGCCAGAATGTAGATCACCGGGTGAAGCCCGATGGCTTTTCCCACTATTCTCGGGGTCAAAACGTAGCTTTCCAACAATTGAACAATGCAAATCCACGCCCACACGTAAAGAACGTGTACAAAATCCCCGTACTTGGCCAAGGCCATGGCAGAGCCGACGACGATGGCAGCGATAGTGCCCATGTAAGGAATTATCCACAAAATCCCACAAGTGATCCCCAGAACTATAGCCAAGTCGATTCCTATCAAGGTGAAACCGATGCTGTAAAGAACTCCTAAGATGGCAGCTATGGTCAGTTGTCCCCTGACAAAAGCTGCAAGAACACGGTCGATTTCATTCATTTTTTCCATGATGGGCTTTCTGGTATACGGCGGTATAAGGTCTGTGATTTCCATTTTGAGAGATGCAAATGACACCAGGAGGTAATAGGCAATTACGGGAACGAGCAGAGTGTGAATCAATGCGGATAAAATGCCGAAAGTGGATTTGAAAATAGACGACACAATTCGGCCGGCAGGATCAGCTAACCTCGGGATTAACTGCCTTGCTTTCTCGATAAGTTCAGGAGTAACTACATCCCAGTCTTTGGGGAGCCTCAGGTCCAGCTTCTCCGCAATACCAAGACCCAGGTTACTTAGTTCCGTAATATACTTGGGAACCTTGGCGGCAAAATCATATATTTCCCCAGAGATTGCAGGTATCAGAACCATCAGTACCCCGATAACTAGTGACAAGACGGAGAAAAGGATTAACAATACGGAGATCTGCCTCCGAATACCATGCGATTCCAGCCTAATGACCACCGGATCCAGAATGTAAGCGATAAAAAACGCTACCATAACCATGGTAGTCACCGATTCCAACGCTCTCATCAGCCATATCAGGACAAGGAAAAAGGCTATGCCGGCACCCACTCTAATAAGAGTCCTTCTCGCTGCGTCAGTCATAGAAGCGCCCCTCCTTAATGTTGTAACGCTCTTAAGGCGTGCTGAATGCGTCCGGAGTTATTACCATGAAAACTGCAAAATCCTCTAAGAAATAGTTGAACCAGTCCGAGCCTGAACGTTGTTATCGCGGCACGTCCATTCAGGATCGCCGACACGCCCACCAGGAAGAAGATCGCACTACAGCTCCACACGAACACGTCTCCAAAGCGGCTGTAAAAAGAACCGGCATGGGGTGAAGAAGGGACCCGTAAAGTAAGAATCCCCTCTTTTTGCAAGGGTATGCGGCCTAGAATTCTGCCGGCAGGATCGAAGGCTGCGCTGATACCTGTGTTTGCAGCACGTATGAGCCATACCCGGTTCTCTATACTACGCATTCCCGCCATTACAAGATGTTGGTATGGTGCACCGGTATCTCCAAACCACCCATCGTTGGTGATATTTATCAGCATCCGAGCCCCATTCTTGACAGCCATCCGTGCTAGGTCAGGGAAAATAGCTTCGTAACAAATCAGTACACTAAAAGGAGGACCTCCTTGCACTCTCATAACCGTCATTTTTTCACCCGCAGAATAGTCTGCCTCGCGTGCAGCAATTCCCGGCCCCAAAGGCAGAAGCCAGGCCAAAGGCATGTATTCGCCGAAAGGGACCAGATGCATTTTGTCATAGCGATATCGAAGCATAGCTCCTTCAACAAGAAACGCACTGTTATAGTAGTTGGTCCGGCCATCCAGATCCTTGTATGATGGTGCGCCCACCAACATTGGCACTCCCAATCTCTCGGAAATATCGGTGGCTTGTCTCCAAGCTGAATCTTGGCCACCAAAGAGAACAGGGGCACTGGTCTCAGGCCAGACAAGAAGTTTGGCTCCTTCTTGAATCGCCTGCTTGCCTAACCTCTCATACGTGGAAAAGGTTTGTTGACGGGCTGATTCTTCCCACTTGATTTCCTGAGGTATGTTGCCTTGAAGTATGCTGATCGGAAAATCGCCTGAGTCAGGTGAGCGGGGAGGAAAATCCCTTATTCTTACTGTGCCGTAACTCACAACAAGGAAGAAAGTTATTGCACAGGCTGCCGACAACCTCGATGGAAACGGCCTTCCTAAGAGAAGTGATCTGAGTAGCTCCCACAGTGTACAGTTAACAAGCAAAACCAGAAAGGATATGCCATAAACTCCAGTGATATCTGCCTGCTGAACGATTAAAACTCGCCCCCACTGAGAGTAGCCCGTGAGGTCCCAAGGAAAACCTGTGAAAACGGTTGACCT
>CAIXMD010000366.1 GCA_903920415.1 uncultured Desulfomonile sp. | reverse complement strand
GGCTCGAGGACGCCGGATTCTATTTTCGAGAAGACAGGAAGACGCCGTTATTCAGCCGACTGGACGCACTCAAAGGAGTGGTGTTCCATTCCAAGCTTGGCACAGCCTACGAAAAGGTTGAAAGGTTTACTGATATTGCAAAAAAACTCGCCGAACGCTTAGCCCCCGACAGCATTCGAGAGGTGGAGCGTGCTGCGCTTTTATCTAAGTGCGACCTGGAAACCGGTATTGTTTATGAATTTCCGGAACTTCAGGGCATAATTGGAAGCTACTACGCGAAAAAAGATGGAGAGTCGGACGAGGTGGCAGCCGCCATCAGAGAGCACTATCTCCCTGCACATGCCGGTGACAGCCTCCCAAAGGGCATAGTCGGTGCCCTGGTTTCTGTAGCCGATAGGATCGATACCGTTGCAGGATGCTTCAGTGTGGGCCTTGCGCCGACCGGTACAGCCGATCCCTATGCTCTTCGACGACATGCTCTCGCCATTATTCAGATCCTTATACAACTCGATAAGCCGCTCGACCTAAACTGGCTGGTGAGTGAAGCGGTGTTTCTCCTTGATGAACGCCGAATTCGATCGGAGGAAGAGGTCAAGGCTGAAATCATGGAATTCATTCGGACACGTTTTGTCAACTTTCATACATCGCGAGATTTTCCCCTTGATGTTGTGGAAGCCGTCGTGCGGGCTCGGTTCGAAGACATAGTGGATGCAAGGCGGCGTGTTGAGGCCCTTATTGAGTGGAAAAAGCGAAATGATTTTGATGCGATTATGACCGGGTTCAAGAGGGTCACTAATATCTTGAAGGATTTTCAAAAGGTGACGGTGTCAGAGGAGTTGATTGTCGAAGAGACCGAAAAGGCTCTATATTTATCCTTTAAAAGAGTCTCGGAACTTTCCAGGCCACTCATTGCCGAGAGCGATTATGCCAGAGCCCTTGAACTGATGGCTGAACTAAAATCGCCCATCGACGCTTTCTTCGACAAGGTAATGGTGATGGTCGAGGATGAAAAACTGAGAAACAACAGGCTAGGTATCTTGAGTGAACTGGCCGAGCTTTTCAGGTGTGTGGCCGACTTCTCGTTCATCGGGTCCACTGCTCAAGACGGCTAGACGAGTGTGGTATCCTTCCAGAATAGGCTATTGAAATTGTTATTATAGCGGCTATTGTCCCTGAAAGCTCTAAGCGTTACCCTCCAGCTTGACGTACCGAAAGTCGATCCAACCTGCGCGCCCGGAAGGGGTGATTACCCGGAACCAAATTTTCCCTTCGCTATCAAGACGTTTCTCGGTAACCTTTACCTGTTGTCCGGACATGAGCCTCTCGATCGGCGGTGAGTCTGGTTGAGGGCGCTTTCTTACCCGTACCTGATCCTTGAGGACCTTTGCCTGCCTGTTGAGAAGCATGGAGTGATCTTTAGAAGCTTCCTCATCGGCTTTAGAACCGAGAATAAACTCACTGGTCGCCGCGGCGGACGAAGACGCCTTGGCTTCTTTAGCAAAAACATTGCCCTTGACGTCGGCCTTGGGCTTTTCAATTCGAATGAGGGCTTCTTTGTCCTGGGCCCTGTCATGCTGTGGGTTCACGTCGGCAACCGTATGAAACGATTTTCCCTGGGGATGTCGCTCTGAGAGCTGAGTTCGCAATCCTTTAAAATTGCTTTCCATGTCTTTCCTGATCTTGTCGATAGCTCCTTTCAAGTCATCCACCGCTTTAGCCTGCTGAGATTGGTTTTTGTAATAGGCGGACATGGCTGCCATCCTCTCATGCACCTGAGAGGAGACTCTTACGAAGTGTATCTGGGCCACGCTGGTAACAACGACGAGCCCGATTAGTATCCAAGAAAAATATCTGAAGGGAAAAAGAAGCTGATCTTCATCCTCGAGGAGATAAGAGACTTCCACTCTTTTCCTGACCCAGAAGTACCAAAGGATCAGAAAAGCGGCAAGGGCTGTGCATTCAAGAGAGATAATAATTATATGCAGTATCATAGGCCCGGACCTCCAGCGTAATTCTGAGAAGGATTTATCATTGGTTACAGGTAAATGCAATAATTATATTAATTAGATTATGATCTAATGATGCTTATCTTTTCAATTATAGTAAGTTATTAGTTTATTTTCATCAATGAAGGCGTTAGTATAGTCAGTGACGGTTTTGAGCACACGCAAAAGGTTCTTGACATCTTTATCAGCATTTGGTTACATAACTCATTTAGAGGTTTACTGAACAGGTCGAGGATCAGCCGTGAAAAGAACATTTCAACCGAGCAACATTTCTCGAAAGAGAACTCACGGTTTCCGCATTCGGATGAGGACCAAAAGTGGACAAATCGTCCTCAAGCGGAGAAGGGCAAAAGGACGTAAGCGCCTGTCAGTCTAAAGTTGGAAGCTTCAGGCTGACCAAATGGGACAGAATTCGCCTATCCACTGACTTCCGGCGAATCATAAAAGAAGGTGCCCGCTATCGCACGCCCAATTTTCAACTTCGTTTGCTAAGGAACCTGCTGGGCAGGACACGGCTGGGTCTGGTCGTCGGCAGAAAAGCTGGGAATGCTTGTGCGCGAAATCGGATCAAGAGAAGGCTCAGAGAGTACTTCAGGCTGAATCGGGGAAAGATGCCTCCCGAGACGGATATGGTATTCATTGCCTTGAAGGGAGCCGCTACTTTGGACACATACCGGCTCATGTCAGAGTTGGACGAATTTATCAGAACAAAATTTTGAGTCTGGGTAAGTGTGCTTTCATATGGGTGATCAGGTCATATCAAGTCCTGCTTTCACCGATTTTTCCCTCATCTTGTCGGTTTTACCCCACCTGTTCGGAATATGCCAAAGACGCTGTATTGGCACACGGCGTTTTCAGAGGATCATGGTTGACGCTCAGACGTGTACTGAAGTGCAGGCCCTTTGGACCCGGAGGTTGCGATCCTGTGCCATAAAAGTGGCAGCTGAACTATTCAACCTGGACTCGCGAGTTCAAGGACAATTAACTTAAAGGCCCCTTTTGGGGGAGAACAGAATGGACCGTAATCTACTTCTGGCAATCGTTCTATCTGTGGCCATTATCGTAGGCTTCCAGCATTTTTTTCAGGCCTTTTCTCCGCCACAGACTCCAGGCAAGAAGGTCCCGCCTACGACCGAAAGCACCAAGGAAACTCGTCCTGCCCAAGCACCACCTCAAATAGATAAAGATCGTACTGCGGTTGTTCAAGAGAAACCCTCCGAAACCACAGCCCCGCATAGGGTCGTTAGGCCCCTGCTGGACGGGGCTCAAGTCCCTGCCAAGGACGTCAAGATTAAGATTGATGGACCGAGATATGAGGCGGTTCTGTCGTCCATCGGAGGTCGAATCGTCTCGTTCAAGCTCAAGAATTATAAGATGTCCCTGGAAGGCAACGAATTGATCAATCTTTTCGACCAGGACGGACCTGACACCGCAGGGCCTTCAATCGTGCTGACGACTCGGGACGAGACCTTCAGCGATGCCGCCCTCGGCTATCGCTTTGACGAGCAGGACTCATTGGTGACGCTCACCGAAAAGGGATCATTGAAATCAATAACTATGCGGGCTACCACCTCGGCCGGCTTAACCATTTCCAAGACTCTTACTTTTCATGCGGAAACCTATCTTGTTGATTTTTCCTTCACTCTCACCAACAATTCAGTAGAAGACCGGAACTACCTCGTAACTTTTCCTTGGCGTAAAGTATACCGCGGGGAAGGGGAAGTCCGATTCGCCTGGAACAGCTCGGAGATTCTTCTGAACGGTGAGTTGAAAGACTATTATTTCAAAGATATCAAGGGAGATGAGGAGCCATCGGGTCGGGTAGAGTGGGCCGGCCTTGGTGATGTATACTTCTTTAAGGCTCTTGTTTTCGGAAAGAATCCTGCCGGGAAGGTAACCCTTGTAAAACCGTCTAATGATGGGATTGCTGAGATCTTAGTCCGTTACGGGGCAGTCGATTTACCAGCCGGCCGTCCAACGGAAACGAATCTGGCAGTCTATCTGGGGCCTAAAGATAGAGAAGCTCTCGAAGCCGCAGGCAACAATCTATCTCAAGCTCTTATTTACAGTAATTACAAGCTGCTGGATATGATGTCCGAGTATCTTATGAAGTTCCTGAGATTCAGTAATTCAGGTTTCAAGATCTTAGGCCTCACTATCCCAGGCACACACAATTACGGTATCGATATTATTTTTCTCACAATCATAATTAAAATTCTTTTCATACCTCTTACCCACAAGAGCATGAAATCGATGAAACGGATGCAGGACCTTCAGCCGCAAATCGCGAAAATTAAGGAAAAACACAAGGATGATAAAGCCGCCATTAACAAGGCTACCATGGAGCTTTTTCGCGACCAAAAGGTTAATCCTCTTGGAAGTTGTTGGCCGATGTTCCTTCAGATTCCCGTTTTCATAGCCCTTTACCAGGCTCTATCGTATGCAATTGAGCTTAGGCACGCTCCATTTATCTGCCTGCCTTCCATTTACTTATGCATCAACGATCTGTCCGCTCCAGACCCCTACTATGTTACCCCGATCCTGATGGGGGGGACAATGGTACTCCAGCAGTGGATGACTCCGTCGGCCGGGGATCCCATGCAGAAGAAAATGATGCTCATGATGCCGGTCATCTTTACTTACATGTTCCTAAGCTTTCCTTCGGGCCTAGTGCTTTATTGGTTGGTCAGTAACGTGCTTTCCATTGGACAGCAGGTTATTACCAATAAAATGGCTAAGTAAGGGGGGAATGTAACCATGTCTTCCTACGAATTTACTGGAAAATCTGTCAAAGATGCGATCGCAAAGGCTTGCGAGGAACTGAACCTTGCCGAAGACAACCTGGAAGTTGAAGTCATGGAGGAGAGTGCACGGGGATTTCTGGGCATCGTAGGGCAGAGGGACGCCCGCATAAGGGTGAAGATAATCAATGTGGCCAAGGATGAAAGCGATTTTTTCGTTCCCGAAGCCCCAATGGATCTTGACACTCAGACATTGGTACAGCCTGGTATCGAGTCGCAACGTCCGTGCTCTTCTTTAGAGGAAAAACCCAATACAGAAATGTCTAGTCCTGAGGGGGCCCATGAGGAATCTCGGATCGAGCAGGAGGCTCTCACTATCCTTGAAGGAATACTTCACAGGATACCCGTGGACGCGCAAGTCGTGGCCTCAACGTCGGGGAACGCCATTACTCTGGACATAAAAGGCGACGGTTCCGGATTACTCATAGGCAAGAAGGGGCAAACCCTGGACGCTCTGCAATTTCTTTTAAACAAAATTATTAATAAAAACTGCTCTTCAGATAATAAGATAGAACTTATCGTTGATACGGAGAATTATCAGCAAAGGAAGAGCGAAAACCTCCGGGAGACGGCCCTGCGGATGAGCCTGAAGGCGAAGAAGACTCTCAGGCCGGTATCTTTTAACCCGATGTCCCCTTCTGAGCGGCGGATCATCCATTTGATCCTTGCTGAGGACAGCGAGGTCTACACGAAGAGTTACGGAGAAGGACTACTAAGGAGAATCATCGTTTACCCGAAGCGGGGTTCAGCCAACAAGCGCAGGAGGCGGTAAGCGACCAGGCGGCTAGGCCAACCAATAGTATTATACCCTCGAGACTGAGACTACTGTTCCCCCAAACGCAATACCAGCGTATGAAACAAGACCCGAATAAACCTGTAGACACGATTGTTGCCCTGTCGACCCCTTATGGCTGCTCTGGTATTGGCGTTATCCGCATGAGTGGCCCGGAGGCCATCCCTATCCTCCTAAAAATATTTCGATCGATGACAGAAACCGAATTTCCGAACCGAACGGCGATCTATGGAACTGTGTTCAACCCGCGAGAAGGCAATGTTTTGGATGACGGATTGGCATTAGTCATGAGAGGACCGCATTCATACACTGGGGAGGACGTAGTTGAACTCAGCCTCCACGGAAGCCCTGCAGTGCTGGAAATGGTTACGCATGTCATCGTAGAGCATGGAGCACGCCATGCGGCCCGAGGTGAATTCACTAGACGGGCGTTCCTCTTCGGAAGGATGAATCTTGTTCAGGCTGAGGCTGTTATTGACCTTATCGATGCCAAAACCGCCTCGGCTGCTATTGAGGCAAGGTCACGCATGGACAAACGCCTTTCTGCAGAAATTCTTGAGATTTCTGACGCTCTCAAAGATGTTATGGCAAAGATTGAGGCTTATATTGACTTCGATGAGGAGGAGGAAAGCAGTGCGCCGCAGACTGAACATACTATCCGGGAGGTTTTTCGAAAGATTGAAACCGTGCAAGGAAGAGCGCGGGCTGGTCGGATACGGAGGGAAGGCATCGTCACCGTAATAACTGGCAAACCTAATGTAGGAAAATCCACTCTTTTCAACCTGTTGCTTAATAAAGAACGGACGATTGTCACGCCTTACCCTGGGACCACTCGGGATCCTGTGGACGACTGTCTCGTATTGGGGGGAACTGCGTTCGTCTTATGGGACACGGCCGGCATACGGCAACACCCTGACCCGGTGGAAGAAGAGGGAATCCTTAGAACGAAAGACATAATAGGGGAGGCGGACCTTGTGATAGTGGTGTTTGATGGCAGCAAGCCCCCCGATGGCGACGACACAATGATTCTTGAAGCTTGTAAAAAAAATCAGACCCTGGCGGTCGTGAACAAGATGGACCTGGTAAAGGGAATGGGGCATAGTTTCTCCACTGAATTGACCGGTGGCCCCAATCTCGTTGCAGTAAGTGCGAAGACACATGAGGGAATAGAAGCCCTGAAAAGTGCGCTGTCAGACTTTGGGAAAAAGATCGTAGGCCAGATTTCCCCGACTACGCAAGGCGCCGCCCTGAACGCAAGGTGCCTGGAACTCATGGGGGCTGTGTCAATGCCGATCAAGCGACTACTCACACGTTTTACCGAAGAAGGGACGATCCTACCTGAAATTATCTCCTACGAACTTCGAACGGCACTGGGCTCTCTTGAGGAGATCACTGGAGAGCGTGCGGATGACGGGGTGCTTGACCGTATTTTTGAGCGTTTCTGTGTGGGAAAGTAGAGTTGAAAGGTCTGCACCGTAAAATCATTATATAATAAAGTAAAACATTAAAATATTATTCTAACATATCAAAATAAAAACACTTTAATTACAAAAAAACTTGACATTTACAAAGATTTGGGCTACGCATCAGGAGGACCATATGAAGATCAGCTCCTGCAGGTCTTCAACCAGTGGGGAAAATCCGGTGCACTCCGGGGAAAGGTCAAGCCCAATGTTAGGGGTCAAGGTGACCTGTATCACTGTGGGGTTGGACACTCCGGTTCATCACCGTCTGGAGGTAGGCTTATGAGACCAAGGGGCCAACATAGTATTCCCTGGGCTATTATTCTCGCCGTCGTCCTGCTGGCGACAACAATTCCGGCATCTGCATGGGATCTTGCGCAGAAATATCCCAGCAAGGTCAGGACGTCCGCCAACGACTCGCCGGCTACCGGTACGGCAAGCGCAGGGATAGCATCTCGCAATTCATCCCTTGGTGACTGGGAGGCGGCGGCGGGTCGATCCCGCGGCGAGATTCTCTGTCCAAAGCGAGGCTACGCATTTTCCATCGGGATGCGACCGGTCTTCAGCTCCCTGATCGGCTCCACAAAAGTGGTAAGTCGCGGAGGAGAAGGGGCGTACCTCAATCTTCATGGCCACCTGCGGCTTCCAGCGGAAAAGACCCTGTGGGACTTCTATTCACATGTGAAGATGTGGGAAAAGATCGCAGTAAGACTCGAATATTTACCGTGGAAATGGACCGGCGCCGGACACATACCGGCGGACGGCAATTTTGCAGGCTTGCTCATGAGAAAGGATGATGCCATTCATTCGGATCTCAACCTAACCTCGTTGGTTATGGGTGGCGACTATGAGGTGTCTTTCGGACGTGATTTGGTATTCGGCCCCAACGCCGATTTACACATAATCAAGTGGTCCCAAAAAGTATCCAAGGCGACGGGCGAGACCGCGGATTTCTCCCAGACTTTTCTACAACCGGCCATAGGAGGGCACTTAAGATACGATCCTCCGAACACTGGATACTTTTCATGGTTCAAGCCGTTTGTTGAGGCAAGATTCAGTTGGATGAGTTTCGATGGTTTAGGGCTTTCGACATGGGACATGGCAGCGGGAATAGCTCCCCCTGTGAGCAGGAACGTTGATGCAGGATTCAGGTTGGGCTACAAGCAGTGGAAGCTCGAGGGAAACAGAAACAGGTTGTTTGCCGATGTCGCAGTCGAAGGCCCCTATATGGATTTCTCCCTGCAGTTCTAGTTTGACTACAAGCATCTTTCTATCTACACTTAGCCCACAAGATATCGTCGCCTTGTGGGCTTTTCCCATGTAATTGGACTTGACAGTTAATCCTCGTATTTCTAAAATTCACAACAGCTTAACAAAAAGTGGCCGTCCCTCGACCTGAAATCAACGCGTCGGTTTCGCGTAAACAAGAGGGAACAGGCTCCTGGGTATCGAGCGGCAAGTGAAGACGTTTGCTAAGTATGCCAGGTCACGAATGAGAACTCTTGGAAAGAGCCAAAAGGATTTAGCGCGGGAGCTTCAGGTTTCTTGCGCGTATATCTCGCAGATTCTGACCTGTAATAGGAATCCCCCAGACCTGGGAAGACCCAAGAATCGGATCCAGTTGAGGACATGGGCACAGTTTCTGGAAACGAGAGAGTCCGACATTCTTGAACTGGTGCGACACGAGCTGCACAGGATTCCACTGAAACCTGATGCCAAGTTTCCGCAAATGAGGGAGCTTCTTTTGGATCGTCTGGACCCCTCACAAGAATCATTGAATGCTGAGATTCAGCGCCTCGAGTTGCACCCCGCGGAGAACCGAGCCATAGAGGCTATGTCGCAGGTCTACTTGCTCTCTGTCGAGGATTGTGACGAACGCCGTGCCCATTCGGTGACGCGATTCAGAGAATTGTGTTCTCAGGCAAGAACAGAGAAGTCTTTTGTAGAGAACACCCTGGTCGCATATTTTATCAACCGGCAGTTTTCATGGAGTTGGGACTTTGAATTGAATTCGGTGCATCTCGATTCTGAATCCGTGGAAATTGTGGATGCCCAGGAACAAGTCAGAAGCCTGCTTTTCGAAGGTCCTGCCCCGTCTAACGTTGGGACGGTCCCGGTGGTCGGTCATGTGAGCGCCGGAGAAGGATTTGAGTTCACAGACGGCGGTTTTGAGGCGGGTGAAGGATTTGAACAGGTTCCCCTGCCCCCAGGCGTTGATCCTGGCCTTGCCGGATTACTCTACTGTGTCAGGGCCAGGGGAAACAGTTTGAAAGAGTTCTTCGGCGAAGGCACT
>CAIXMD010000365.1 GCA_903920415.1 uncultured Desulfomonile sp. | reverse complement strand
GTCTATCTCCACTCTTCCAGGGAAAAACTGCCAGCATGCAGCCAGTTTATGGGTCCCTTGTCCCATCGCAATGTCCCGGACGATCCAATATTCACCTTTGATAAAAATTATCGTACGGCAAATAGCGGTGTTCCGGTCCAGATTTTCCCACGGTCCCCTGGAAGTCCCTGTAATCACCTGAAGTCCGTCCACAAAACTCCAGCAGAGGTCGGATATTGCTGGTCTTGTTTTTTCCAAGAAGGTCATACTCGAATGCCAGGGGCCTTTTCCATCGATGAGCAATGTGTTGTGAGCCCCGGCAGAACGGTAATGCTCGGTGAGTAAATCAGGGGCATAAGTAGTAATGCCCGGATCCACTAATCGGGGAAGCCCCATGGCCGCCACGTCAAGTGAAAGAGCGTCTCCGTGGACATGCGTTGCACCGGGAGGACCTGCCCTGAAAACAAGAAAATTTGCATCACGACCATAATGAGAACGCATTGTTGCTATACCGGACACGGGAAAGATACGGGCACTTGGCTGTGGTGGTTTTCCCCGCTTTCCTTTACATCCGAGCCAAATCAGGTCCTGACGGTTAAAGATCTCGCCGACCTTTCTCATCAGAATTGTGTAGTCTCCCCCTACACTTCCGGAATCATTAAGGGAAGGCCAGGTAAAGTCCGGTCGGCAAAGAGCCGCCAAATAGTCAGCACAAGTCTCGAGAGGTAATCCGAAATCGTCTGGTAATATCACACCTCTTGCATCGGCAGCCTGCTTAACTTCGAGCATTGCCCCCAAGCATATGGAATGATAGAGAGGTGAAATCTCGAAATGTACCCCATCTGGAAAAAACTGCCTTTGAAACTGAGTTTGCAGCCTTTCTATTCCAGTCTCCATCCACAGTTCCGCTTCCGAGAATTCCGGAAAACAAAGTCCAGCAAGGGCTAGGGCGGCTGACTCAACAATAATCCAGTTATTTGGGTGTCCTTGGTGATCCATTAAGCTTCTGGCGTGTTCCCACACCGAGCAAAGCATGACAACCCGGGTCTCCGGCTGAAACGACTCTCGGAACCAGACGATTCCAGCTATCCACAGCCATTCTCTCAGTCTCCATGCTACAGAGAGAGTTTCCCAGGAGGGCCCTGCACCACCATTGGAGTCCATAGGGACAGGATTAAACTTTATCCAACTTTGTATGATCTCATTCAAAGCACGCGAGTAACGGTCTTCTCCGGTCTCTGCAAGAGCCTTAACCAAAGGTCTCAGGAAATGGTGTCGATGGAGGAAATGTCTCCATTCCAGACATCCCAGCGGGTTACAATCCCATGAAATTGGATGACTGAGCCGCTGGCCCATTATGTGTCCGCTTAGAATCTCCTGTGCACTTTCGAGTGGATAAGGATGTGGAGGCGGCATCGATAGCCAGAGATCTTCGCCGGTAAAGGGAGCACTGGATCTCGGTCCTTTACTTTCCGTGGAGAAGGACGTGCCGCTGACTTTAACCGTGTGAAAAGCCGTGACTCCTGCCACATCCCGGGCCAGTACCGACGTTAATCCCTTGTCGGTAAGCCTCGGTCCGGCTGGAATCTCCCTGGATTCACCGCACAGGTCGCCGACGAGGATTTCGATGTGCTCTTTGCCGTCAGATGTTTTTTCTCGCGATACGATGACCTGAATTTCTCGTATATCTAACCATCCCACCGGGGTCCCATAACTCGAGAAGCTTTCAACAGGAAACTTCAGATTGGATATTTCACGAGGGGGGAGTTTTTCCCTCCCGCCGGTTAAGGAAATATCAGATACTTCCAGCGAACCTGAGCGTGATCCGTGAACGAGCTTCAGCCCGACTAGAACAGGTTCCCTCGACCGATTGTGAGCCTTGAATGACAGACGATCGAATCGGGAAAAGTCTTGGAAGCATGGTCGCAGCGTCAAAGTCGACGACGCGGATGATTCGGGATTGAGGACTAACCCAGACTCCACCGATCCCTCGAACCGGTTGACATCATTGAATAATAATATGGACTCTCTTGTGAGAACTCGATCCCTTGAGAGCTGCTCAGGAGATAGATTCGTTTCTCTCATAGCTTCTTAATTCCGTTGCAGGGGATTTCCCACCATTACGAGGCATCTGCAGAAAAAAAATTTTTCTCGAGCATTTCAGTGTTTCGCATTTTCAATGATTTTCTTTGCAGATATGATTAAAAATTGTTTCAACAAGTCTTTCGGGTTCAGATTCTGATACCAAGAGAGCTGCCGGTCGTCTATCCGATAAAGTGATAAGCCGAGAAAACTCGCTGGAAAAGCCTCCGCTGTCCGACAGTATTCCTATCGCGCAAGCAGGACCCAGTTCATCGAATGCAATGGTAAATTCGTTAAGAGTCCCCATACCGCCGCCAATAAAAATGCAGGCATCGGAACTTCTCACCAGGATAACATTCCGTCCTTTTGTTCCCATCCCGGTGTAAAGGATTATTCGACAATCCAGT
>CAIXMD010000364.1 GCA_903920415.1 uncultured Desulfomonile sp. | reverse complement strand
TCAAAACCTGCCGCCAATCGGTAAAAACTTTTGAGAACTGCTATAAATATGTAACCATTCATCGGGAAACCCCATTCAGCGAGGTCGGAGTTGGCGTTAAGCGTGGGCATTGTTCGAGACAAAAGGTTCCTGGAACACAAGCCTGGACTGGTACATCCTGAGAGCCCGAACCGCCTCAGGAGCATCTACCGAATGCTGGACACGGATTTTCCCGATTGCCTGATCCATATCGAGCCTGAGCCAGCGACGCTGGAACATCTTGAATTAGTTCACACTCCGGCTTATATTAAACAGATTTTAAGCACTGCAGAGCGTGACTATACGACTCTGGCACCGGACACCTCAGTCAGCGCGAAAACCTATCTGGCGGCCTGGTTGGCTGTTGGAGCCTGTATCAAAGGTCTGGAAGCACTGATGTCTGGTAGGTGTCGGGCATGTTTTTGTCTCGTGAGGCCGCCTGGACATCATGCTCTTCCTGACCGTGCCGGTGGTTTTTGTATTTTCGACAACCTTGGCGTTGCAGCCCGATATGCGATTGAGTACCATGGTTTCCGCAGGATTCTCATCGTAGACTGGGACGTTCACCACGGCAACGCGCTGCAGGAATTATTTTATGCAGACAACAGAGTCCTCTATTTTTCATCCCACTATATGGGATGGTATCCCCACACCGGTGACTGGGAAGAGACCGGGATCGGCGAAGGATCGGGATACACGGTCAACATCCCGGTATTCAAAGAGATGGAAGACAGACACATAATCCACATCTACAACGAAGTGTTGAGCCCTATAGTGCGAAGATATCAACCGGAATTGATTCTTATTGCCGCGGGTTTTGATGCTCACCATCGTGATCCATTAGGCCGGACCCGCCTTACGGAAGAGTCCTTTCGATGGCTAACCCAGATGATTCTCCAGCTCAGCGAGTCGGTTAAAAGCGCTCCTATTTTAATGTGCTTAGAAGGCGGTTATGATAACTATGCTCTTGCCGCCTCAGTAAGAGAGGTTCTTGGCGTCTTAACATTCCAAGGGCGCAGGGAGCGGATTCCACTGGTATCTACTCGGCGGGCCTCCGAAGTAATAGACAAGTGTCGCAGAGTTCATAAGAAATTTGGAGTCTGGACAGCTTGAACAAGATAATGAATTCGCATAGGGAAAATTCATGATCAAGGCGAGAATAAAGCCCGAGAATCCGGCTGCTAACCTGAAGTCCTATTTTGAAACGTACAGGAATTTTTCCTGGTCGGAGGTGGAGAAAGAATTCCCACTCATGGCCAACGGCGGGTTTAACATCGTTTACTATGCGATCGACAGGTGGGCGGATGATCCTGAAAAACAAAACAATCCGGCCTTGATATATGAAAATGACGGAAAGACAGACGTGTATTCGTACCGGGATTTGAAGGAAAAATCCTGTTGCTGGGCAAATCTTCTGGTCCGACACGGCTTCAAGAAAGGTGATCGCCTGTTCATTTTCTTGCCCCCAACTCCTGAAATTTATTTTGCCATGCTGGCGTGTGCCAGAATAGGGATCATTTTTTCTTGTCTTTACACTACACTCAGCTTCGAAGAGCTGCAATGGAGGCTGCATAATGCCCAGCCCTTGGGCATCCTCACCAATACGGACCTGGTGGAAAGACTGTCACCTGATGCCATGAAGGGCGTGCAGTCTGTTTTTTTGATTTCGGGTGACCCCCCAGGAGTCTTTCCTTGGGAAATAGTTGTTGAAGGTTTACTGGATAAGTTGTCAAAAGAATTTGAGGCTGTTGTCCTTCCACCCGAGACTCCTTTGTACCTACTGTACAGCTCCGGTTCCACCGGTCCACCGAAAGGTGTCATTCATGCGCATCAGGACATGCTTGGGCATTTGATTACAGCCAGGTATGTGCTTGATCTTACCGAAAATTCAGTTCTATGGACCGACTGTGAGCCTGCGTGGGTTACGGGGACAGTTTATGGAATGTTCGCTCCGTGGCTTACCGGAGCAGCGTCGGTTGTACAGGGGGAGTCATTCTCAGCATCAACATGGTACAGGACTTTGGAAACTCACCACGTGACGGTCTGGTACACTACTCCCCTGACCGTAAGGAGGCTCAAGGCGGCAGGCGCGGACCTCCCCGGCCGATACGATTTCTCTTCTCTGAGGCACATTGCCACAGTTGGTGAGACTCTTGTTCCGGAGTTGTTCTATTGGGTTAAGGAAAACCTCAAGCATTCACCGCATGACACCTGGTGGATGACAGAAACCGGGATGATTTGCATTGCAAATTTTCCATCAGAACCGATTAAGCCGGGATCCATGGGAAAACCTGTTCCAGGAGTAGAGGCTGCGGTCATTGATTGCTCAGGCAATCCCATGGTTTTGCTCACTCTGGGCCAATTGGCTCTCAAGGTCGGCTGGCCCACCATGATGAAAGCAATATGGCGTGACAAATTAAGGTATTCCCAATATTTCCTTAAAGATTGGTTCCTGACCGGGGATATGGTGATAATGGACGAGGATGGCTATTATTATCATCAGGGAAGGAACGACGATCTGATAAAGGCAGGCCAAGAGTTTATCGGCCCCTACGAGATTGAAGGGGTACTCCGACTCCATCCCGCCGTAGGAGAGGCGGCTGTAATTTCCAAGGCCGTCTCGACAGGCACTCCCTCAGTCAAGGCTTTTGTCACCATAAATAAAGGTTTTACACCGTCAGCTCGACTGAACCATGAGCTTAAGGCATTTGTGCGCACAAACCTCCATTCTCAAATACTCCTCATCGACCGTCAACCGTTGCTCGAACTGCTTGCCGCTGGCCTCAAGCAGCTCCCGTGCCTCTTGCCAACGGCCACGCTCCAGGAGTTGTACCGCCAACGTGAACTGGAACTTGGCTGACCAGAACGACTGGGTGGCGTCTGGCGGCTGCCGCTGACCAACGTCCAACTGCCGGGAGATCGCCTCACGCAGATGCTTCTCGGCAGCTGC
>CAIXMD010000363.1 GCA_903920415.1 uncultured Desulfomonile sp. | reverse complement strand
TGAATATCCTCTATGATATTAAAGATATGGTTGTAACATAAGGACAAAAGAAAATAATTTTTGTTGGCTCCAATCGTTCTTTTCAGAGGCTCAACGGCTATTCTCCAATAATCTTGATGAGCACTCTCTTTTTACGTTCCCCGTCAAACTCGCCGTAGAAAATTCGCTCCCATGCCCACATCCCTGATGAAGCTTGTGCTCCTAAGGCCTACCACAAGGTATTATTACCGGAAATACAGAGATCTAAAGATTAACATTTCAAAGAAAGAAATGGTATGATTGACAAGCACTCTGCCATAGACACTCTGATACAGGAAGTGCTTTCATCACTCATATCATCATGTGCAGTCGTTCAAAAGGAGTCGAATATGCCCAAGGTCTCAGAGATAATGACGCGAGAAGTGATAACGGTCCAGCCCGACACGACTCTTCGCGAACTGGCTCAAATTCTCTCTTACAGAAACATTAACGGAGTCCCCGTTGTAGATGACCACGGTAATGTCCTCGGCGTAGTTTGCGAATCTGATCTTGTCAACCAGAACAAGCCTTTGCACATACCAACGGTGTTCGTAATACTAGATTCAGTGATTCCTCTGGAAAATCCGTGGAGATTACAAAAAGAGTTCAAGCGCCTCACGGCAACTATTGTTGAAGACATCTATTCACGACCAGCAGTTTTCGTGGAGCCCGATACAGACTTGACGGAAGTCGCCCGTTTAATGTCGGATAGGAAACTTTACTCATTACCGGTACTCGATGGTGGCAAGCTGGTAGGGATTGTGGGTAAGGGAGACGTGATCAGATCCTTGATTTAGGCCGATTGACAAAAAAAACAATGATATTAAATAAATACCTCAATGTCTTGATGTTTGTAGCTTTGGCTAGGCACTATTTTCAAGATTTTACTTTAATTATGCTTGACAACTATTCAAAATCATGGTTTAAGGTTTGTCAACCAGCGGGAGGCGTAACCCGCTGCTCAACATACCTTTTCCCCATGCGAAGCCCCGGTTCTCATCCTCCTTTCCGGGGCTTTCCTTTGTCAAGTCACCCACCAATCTCGTTTTCTCCCTTGGTGCAACGAAAAATCTCTCTTGCAGTTCTCGGTATCATAATTTTATCAACCTGTTATCGCATGCAGATTTTAGATAGGGAAAGGTAGGCCCATTGGACAGGAACCGACTGTTAAAGGTCCTGGAAGAAGTCAAATCAGGCAAAACAACCCCCTTGGAAGCCAGCCGACTTTTTCAGGACCTCCAGACCGAGGAACTCGGTTACGCTTCGGTGGATCATCACCGTGCATTGAGGCTAGGGGTTCCAGAGGTTATCTTCGGGCAGGGGAAGACGGTTGAACAGATAATAGGGATCTTCAGAAGCCTTCAAGCACGTCAGGATACCGTTTTAGTAACGAGGGTGGACGAGGAAAAGGCTTGCCGGATTTGCAGTGATATCCCTGAACTGCAGTACAATGCTTTGGCTCGGACCCTCTTATACTCGGCAGTGCCCATCGAGATTCACGGCAGGGGCACTATCCTCGTGGTATGCGCCGGGAGTTCCGATCTCCCCGTTGCCGAAGAAGCCAAGGTGACTGCCCAGGCCCTTGGCAACTCGGTGGACACGCTTTACGACGTTGGCATTGCAGGAATTCACAGGCTACTGAACCAGAACAAAAGACTGCGTTCAGCATCGGTCATCATTGCTGTGGCAGGAATGGAGGGGGCTTTGCCGAGCGTGATAGGAGGCCTCGTGGACAAACCTGTTATTGCCGTTCCAACCTCTGTAGGGTATGGCGCCAGTTTCGGGGGCATCGCCGCACTTCTGGGAATGCTTAATTCCTGCGCGCCGGGAGTTGTGGTGGTTAATATCGATAACGGTTTCGGGGCTGCCTACGCGGCTACTATTATTAATCGGCCCTTCTGCTGAATTATCAATGGACGCCCGTTTTTGTTGGATTAAACAGACACCGCAAGGCTTGGATGTATTGAAGCCTACAGATTCAATCTGAGTGGCTGACATAAAGGTAAGGCACCAGGTTGGTTTGTTTTTTTTTGCCTATCCCCTTGATCCGGTCCAGTTCCTGAATCGAAGAAAATAATCCTTTGGAATTTCTATAGGCGACTATTCTATCGGCTAGGCGAGGCCCTATTCCTGGCACCGCCATTAAATCAGCTTGATCCGCTAAATTTAGATCGATTCTTTTCCCGGCGGTCAAAAGATATGTTCCTGAAATCTTGTCAATAGTTATCCACGGATGTTGCCCTTTGAGGTTGATTGCTCTGTCGCACGGAACATTTTTTTCCTCGCACGCCCGACTCTTTCCAGCCGCCATTCCCAGAGCTTTGAGAATTGTTGGGGCGGATTGGGGCTGCTCAAAGAAAGCTGTCCCAACACAGAATTCATCCTGGAAGACTTGGTAAAGACACCTCCCGGATCGCGTCTTGTTTTGTTCGGAGTAGGGAAAATAACGATCATAACCGATGACAATCAGTTCAAAAAGAACGGCTGCAAGTCCTAGAAGAAAAAGTCCGTAAAAGGACTTTGGAGCTGTTGAATGGTTTGAAAAAAATTTCAAATTTTACTCAGCAGACTGGTTTGCGAAACACGTTCACGTCTCACGTTCCAGATCTTTTTGAAGTTTGTAATCGATGCTGTCAACTAGGGCATCCCAGGATGCCTGGATGATATTTTCATTAAAACCTACCGTCCACCAGACCTGATCTCCGTCGGTCGATTCTATCAATACTCTTACCGTGGCCCCGGTTCCTGATGATCCTTCCAGTACCCGAACCTTGAAATCGGTTAGACGGACCTGGCTTACGCTCGGGTAAAAAGCCAATAGAGCTTTTTTGAATGCCGCGTCCAGAGCGTTGACAGGTCCATTTCCTTCCGCCGCTGAGAATTCCATTTTGTCTCCAACCACAATTCTAATTACGGCATCAGAGTAAGTTTTTGTATCGCCCTGTCTCTTGACGTTACTCACATGAAAGCCGTGCAGGGAAAAAAATTTCTTGTGAAGGCCCAACATCCGCTTCATGAGTAGTTCAAATGATCCGTCGGCAACTTCGTAATGGGCTCCTCTCGCTTCAAGATCTTTAATTGTCTTCAGGATTTCTTCTAAGCTCGGGTCATCAGGTTTCAGGTCGATACCCAACTGGGCCGCCTTTTGCACAAGAGCTGCACGGCCTGCTTGCTCGGACATTGGGAAACTCCTGATGTTGCCCACGAGAGCCGGATCTATGTGTTCATACGCCGCACGGTTTTTTATAACCGCGCTCGTATGTAATCCTCCCTTATGTGCGAAGGCTGCCACCCCAACGTAGGGCTGAGATTTCTGAGGCGTGCGATTTGCCATTTCATCGACGAATTCTGACACATGTTTAAGCAGTCTCAGGTGTCCCATCGGAAAACTCATCCGGTTCATTTTCATGGCGAGGGCAGGAATCACGGAAATCAGGTTCGCATTCCCACATCTTTCACCGATGCCGTTGACGGTTCCCTGCACATGCACTACCCCGGCTTCTACTGCTGACAGAGAGTTGGCTACTGCCGTTTCCGAATCGTTGTGCGCATGAATCCCCAACGGGATTGAAATGTGTTCTTTAACTTTTCCAATTATGGCTGAGAGTTCGGTCGGAAGAGTTCCTCCATTTGTGTCACAAAGCACCAGTAGATCGGATCCTCCGGAAACGGCAGCTCTCAGTGTCTCCATAGCATAATTGGGGTTTCTCTTGAATCCGTCGAAGAAATGCTCCGCATCGTAAATTACCTTGGGGAAATAGGGTCTCAAGAAAGCCAGTGTATCGCGTATCATGGAGAGATTCCTCTCCAGTGGGACTGCCAGAATTTCCAGAACGTGAAGATCCCAACTCTTACCAACTATGGTTACGACTTCTGTACCGGCGTCCAATAGACACTTGATCTGAGGGTCTTTGTCGGGAGGAATGTCTGCCCGGCAAGTGCTCCCGAAGGCCACGATTCGACTGTGTTTTAATCTGAGGTTCTTGGCCATTGAAAAAAAACGGCGATCCTTAGGATTGGACCCGGCATATCCTCCCTCGATGAAATCTATTCCTATTTCATCGAGTTTTTGGGTGATCCTAAGCTTGTCTTCGATGGAAAAGTTAATCCCCCAGGTCTGTGCTCCATCTCTGAGGGTGGTATCGTAGAGTTCGATTGCGCTCAACAATTTTCCTCGGGATAAATTATTCTGCTCTTCATCCTTGCAGTTTCTTCATGCTGCTCTATCGTTTCAAATTCCGGCATAAGTACTGCTTCCTTACACTGAGTGTAATCTGAATATTAATTTAGATCAATTGTTACAAATCTCCTTGCTCTTCTCGCCGAAAAAGGAGCTGTATATTTTACGGATTGATTCCGTGATCCGTACGTAGTCATTGATAAGACTCTCCTCTCCGCCGTTTCCGTAGCCAAGCCTCAATGCCAGACCTCTTAGCTTATCACCTACCAAGGGAATCCTGTCGACACTCCTATGCTCCATAAGTCGGAGCCGATCCTCCAAATTTGTCAGGAAACGGTAACCGGAATCGAGTGTGTTGAATGATTCTTCGTCGATAAGGCTTGCATCACGAAGAGCTGAAATGGCCTGAAGAGTATTGTTACACAGAATTTCAGGTCTATGTCCGCAAGACTTGAGGATGTTGCCCTGAACGAAAAACTCCACATCAACGAGGCCTCCGTGGCCGGTTTTCAAGTCCACGTGAAGCTTGTCCTCCATTGCAAGTTCCTGTTCCATCCTTCTCCTCAAATAGGCTATCTCTTTCAAGTCTTCGTCCGAAGCTACGGTTCTCATTAGGAAATCCCGTATGATTGCAGCAACTTCATCGGCCAGCACGCGTGGGCCTATCGCTGGCCGAGCTTTTATGAGAGCTTGCTTTTCCCACAGTTTGGAAGTGATCCTGTGATAGTCCCTGAATGAAATAAGAGAGGAAACTAGAGGCCCCTTATTCCCTGAAGGTCTCAACCTGGTGTCTATGGAAAAGGCTGTCCCCTCAGAGGTGGGAGCGCTCAGAATTGATATGATTCGGCTAGCCAGTCTCGTGAACCATTCATGAGTGAAGAATCGGCCGATCTTGTCCAGTGGATAATCATAAATGAAAATGACGTCCAGGTCCGAAAGATAAGTCATCTCCATTCCTCCCAGCTTACCCATTCCGAGAATTACAAATGGCAAGGGATCTGGAAAATCCCGAAATCCATATTTGTTAACCATTTCTTTCTTTGCGATCTCCACCGCCGAGCCTAGACATGCGTCTGCAAGTCCTGAGATAAGACGTCGAGCATTATGCGAGTCTATCTCTCCCCAGAGATGGCGCACGCCGATCAAGAGCATTTCTTCGTTCTTGAATCTCCTCAGCGTGTCAAGTTCTGATTCAAAATCCTCACAGTAAGCAAGTCGTTCAGCAAGCTCGTTTTCTAAGATCACTTTTTCGCTCGGATTCGCGTGAGACCCACTTGCGATAAGGGCATCAATTGATTGTGGGTGACGAATGAGGAGTTCCGTGAAAAAGCGGCTTTCTCCCAAAATCTTGACGAGAAATTGGACAGTTGGGGGATTTTCCAGAAACGTTGAGAAATAGCCCGAACCAGCTTGAAGAGAGTCGATATATCGATCCAGTGCAATAAGGGTTTTGTCAGGCTCGGGTACCTTTAAAAGCTCTTCAATAAATAGAGGCGCCAACCTCTCCAGAAGATCTCGACCCTTGTCAGAAGCAATTCTCTTGGGCGACGGGTGCACAAGATTTTTCAAAATCGTAATAGATCCTGCCAAGTCCTTAAATCCATGTTCCTCCAGAAGAAAGCGGGTCAAAGCTTCATCATGAATTGACTCCACAATTTTAATTGCTCGCGGCGAGACCTGTTGAAGAATCTCTTCTCCCGAATGGTAGAACATACTGGAAAAGAGTTCCTCGACGCTTCTCCGATGTTTCTCTAGATCCGCAAGGAATGACTGTAGGGGGGTTTTCTTATAACCCAATCTCCGAGCAAGTTCAGCCTGTTCTTCCGAGGTCTTAGGCAACTCGTGAGTCTGGAG
>CAIXMD010000362.1 GCA_903920415.1 uncultured Desulfomonile sp. | reverse complement strand
CCATCCTAAACGATTTCGAAAAAAATTGAACCTCGTTTTTTTTGAGAAGATGGTAGGCGCTGATGCCCATCACAAAAAAACCTGCCACGATGTAGCCGGCAAAAACCGTGTGAAAATATGTGAGAATAGCAAAAGGCTGGGAGATGACCGCCCAGAAATCGGTAAGCTCCGCACGGCCGTTTCGAATCGTGTAGCCCACCGGATGCTGCATCCATGAGTTGGCCACCAGGATCCAGTAAGCCGACAAATTGGAGGCTATTGCAACCACCCAAATACAGGCTGCATGAAACCTCGGGGACAGTTTTTTCCACCCGAAGGCCCAAACTGCAACGAAAGTCGACTCCAGAAAAAAGGCCACAGTCGCCTCGATTGCCAAAAGCGAGCCGAAGATGTCTCCCACATACTTGGAGTAGCCCGCCCAATTTGTCCCAAATTGAAATTCCAGGGTCAGCCCGGTGACTACGCCCACCACAAAATTAATCAGGAAGAACTTTCCCCAAAATTTGGTCATTTGCTTATATTTTTCGTCACCTGTCCGTACATAGATGGTCTCCATTATGGCCACCAAAATAGAAAGACCAAGCGTAAGAGGGACAAATAGGAAGTGAAATAACGTTGCAATGGCGAATTGTAATCGGGACAACATGACTACATCCATCTAAAGTTTCCTCCTTAACGAATTTGGCTGTGTCGTAACAGACTCGTGAGCATCAAGAATCGCGTTTACAAGAATTGAGTCCCTCTTGGTCTTTGCCGGCCAAGAGACTCAGAGCTTGCTTGGCCATGTCGCTTACTCGAAAGCGCGCCGGCTCGTAATCGATATTGGTATCAAATTCCGAATCATCCTCTAACAGAGAACGCAGCGCATGAAAGGCCTCTTCAAGGCCTAGCAGTCCCGCTGCCCGGGCAGCGAGCCCCCTGACGGCGGCGTCATTAGATTCCAGGTACTTAATTATGTGCGTTCCTGCAGGACGGATCAGATCAGGCCGAGAGTTGGACAAACGAATAAAAGCCCAGAGAAGCCCACGCTGTAAGGCCTCGTATTCGAGAAAATTCCCATTCTCGTCTGCATAGGAGGTAATGATGGAAGCATATTCGTCGGCAAGGCCCTCATGTCGTGCCATAGCTTCGCCCATCACTTCAGGGGCCCCCCAGCCGATTCCACCGGATTCGTCATTAAGGCTCCACATGAGCCTCCGCATTATTGTTCTGGCGCCTTCAATGTCAGTGTGAGCGAGATGCTCCATCACGGCACCCATTGCTGCAACAGCCCTCCATCGAACCGTGTGATCAGCATGAAGGAGAAAGGAAAACAAGGGATTTATTACTTGTCTTCCCGGCAAACGGCATAACTCATTCAGGCTCTTGTCGAAATCAGAGGCCTTAAGGAGACCGAGAACCTCTCTTTTTAGGCTTCGACCTCCTATTGTGTCATTTGAGGACATGTTTCACCTTGCCCTAATTGGCACCATCTAACAACCAGTAGCAAGGCACCCGGCAACGACTGTTTCCTCAGAGATCCTCTTTGATAGCCTTGCCAATTTCACGGCCCAGTTCAACGCACTTTCTCAGGCCTTCATGGTCAGGGACAAATTGGAGGCTAAGCCCTTGGCTCAACACTTTTATTTTCATTTCTTCAAGAGACTTGGTAATCAATTTAACAGCCTCTCCGCTCCATCCGTAAGAACCGAACGCAGCCCCGATTTTTCCGACGGGACGCAGTCCCTTCATGTAGCAGAGCATATCCGCCATTCGGGGAAGCATTCCGTTATTGAGTGTCGCGGAGCCTATGATCACGGCTTTGGCATCGAGCAATTGAGTTATTATATCGCTGCGGTGATCTGCACAGAGATCCATTAACTTGATGCTCGTCCCGTTTTCAACCAGTCCGTCGGCGATTGCCTTAGCCATCATTTCCGTGCTGTGCCACATGGTATCGAAAATGATCAAGGCCTTTTGTTTGGCGACCTGCTTACTCCACTCATCATACGCCGAGACTATCTGCAAAGGATTGTCCCGCCAAATAAGACCGTGATCAGGAGCAATCATGTCTATTTTCAGGTCCATTTTCTGAACGTCTGCGATCAGTTTTTTGATAAGCTGCGAATAAGGCAGCAGAATATTGGCAAAATATTTTTTAGCATGCGCCATCAGTTCCCACGAATCAACCTGATCGTTAAAACGCTCACTGGTGGCCCAATGCTGCCCGAAGCCATCGCTGGATATCAGCAGAGCATCTTCCTTGATATAGGACATCATACTGTCCGGCCAATGGAGCATTCTCGTTTCGATGAACTGGACGGTCCGCTTTCCGAGGCTCACCTCCTGCCCTGTCCCGACGACTTCGTAAGGCCAGTCCTCTCTGTGGTAGTGGTCGAGCAAAGCTTGCTTGCCTTTGGGACTGCAAAAAATCTTTTCGGGCTTGATGATATCAACCATTTCGGCTACCGAACCAGAGTGGTCCGGTTCCACATGATTTACCACCAGGTAGTCAATCTTGCTTGGTTCAATAAGTTTATAAATATTGTGCAGCAGGTCGTTCTTTAGAGGTTTCTTGACGGTATCAAAGAGCGTTATCTTGTCGTCTAGAACCAGAAATGCGTTGTAGGTGGTGCCTTTGTTCGTTGAATAGCCATGAAAATCTCTTATAGTCCAGTCCACCGCTCCAACCCAGTTAATACCTTTTTTAACTTCCACAAGGGTTCGCAATGTAATCCTCCATAAAAAATTGTCTGAAATGAAATGGGGCGTTCACGGTTCCGGTTTGTAAGTCCCCCCTACCCCCATTGGCAAAGGGGGATTGGGGGGATTCACCAAGGTACAATCGTGTTTCATTATCCTTTTAGAGGCCTGGAGCTTTCTTACTCCGGGGAGAATGCATCTTTCTCAGCGCCGCACACAGGACAAACCCAACCTTCAGGCAGGCTTTCAAAAGCTGTTCCGGGATTCGCTCCGTTGTCCGAATCACCTAACGCCGGATCATAAACATAACCGCATACTTGGCATACATACTTTTTCATTGTCTCCTCCATTTTCCGGTTTATTCTTTTAAGCCTCAAAAAAGGCTTAGTTAAGGGCATCCCTTTGAGTTTTCAGGTTTCCATGGGCCATTCGACTAAGCCCAATATCGTTACAAAGCTGCCTTAAGAAGTTACTCAGACAGACATTGACTCAGTCACTT
>CAIXMD010000361.1 GCA_903920415.1 uncultured Desulfomonile sp. | reverse complement strand
GGTGAAACGATCCTTGTTTCTAATCATGAGCACCTTGAAAAGCTCGCGACCGTAATAAGAGAACTCACAGCCCATCTCGGACTAAATCTGCGAGAAATAGACGGATTTGGGGTGGCAATCGGACCAGGATCTTTCTCCGGTATTCGTGTAGGGCTGGCAACCGTTAAGGGCTTGGCCCTGGCGCTTGGCAAACCCGTGGCAGGGATATCCAGCCTGGAGATCTTGGCTTGGGCTGCTCTGGAATCAGGAGAGTCGGGGCTGCCGGTTATCGACGCCCGGCGGGGACAAGTCTATACCGCCTGTTACGAGAAAGACGGCATGAACCTTGACCTCGTGGAAGGTCCTCTACTTCTTACGGTAGATCAATTCTTTGTACGCGCACGGCTGCTCTCGAATTCCATACCCATCTGCGAGGATATCGATTCGTCAATGCCAACACAATTTTCCAATCTGCGAAATCGGCAGGTTAATGTTTCGCGTCCTGTTGCTTGCGCCCTTATCGCCGAGAACCGTTTCAAGCTTGGAGTCCCGGATAACTTGCATAGACTGGCACCACTCTATGTAAGGCGTTCCGACGCGGAAGAGAAGAGGTCGTCGTATACCGAGGAAAATCGGTAGGCTCCCTTTTCATTGAACCTTCCTTCACGGAATTCTTTGGGCCTAATTACTATTGATGCGAGGGAAATATCAATAATGTGGTACACGGGATCCCATTGCGACATCAATGGGGCCCCACAGGCAGACACCACTATTTTGGCGTTCCGTTCGGGAAAAATGACCTCCATGATCGATGATCTGTGTTTGTGGCCTTGCAGGATTAAAGAGATTCCGGTCTGGGTACAGATGTTAAGTAATTCGCCTGCATCGGAGAAAGTATGTGCCCAGAAAGATGAACTGCGGACAACCGGAAGGACTGGATGGTGGAGGAGGAGAATTTTTAAGCATTCCGGAAATTGCGCGGCCTTTTCTTTAAGCCAGTATCGACTTTCTCGCGAGATGGAGCCGGGCCATGAAGGGAAAGGATGAACAGAATTGAGACCGAAGCAAACTACATTTGACTGGTCCGGTCGATAAAGGATTCTGTCAGGGTTTCCGAAAAATTCTTTGTAGCGCATCATTGCAAGAGGAGGAAACATCCACTCCCATACTGCAGAAAAGCAGATCTCTCTGTTGCCAGGCACAGAGATGAAAGGAATACCGAGCGAACTCAGAAAATCGATGGCACTCCTGAACTGGGATGTGCGACCGCGGTCGGTAATGTCACCAGTTATGGCGAGAAGATCAGGAGACTCGGTCGCGATGTCGCGTTCCAGGGAAAGCAATTTCTCTCTGGAAACGCGTCGGCCAAAGTGTAGGTCTGAAAGATGTGCTATTCTCATAACAAGTCCCTGGTATGCTGAAAGTCCCCATGGCTCAGTCCGGGGTGTAAGAAATTCAAAAAAGTAGCTTGATTTTTTTCACCGAATTCTTTAAAATTTCAAGTAATTTTTTTATGCTTGATTAAGGCATTCAAATCCATGCTTCCCTTTACATGGGCAAGGACGCTTCAAAGGGAACGAAGGAGAAAAGGTATGAAACGGTTTGTTGCTGCGTGTTCGACATTACTTTTAGTCCTCGTGGCTGCAGGAAGTGCGGTCAGCCAGGATTACTATGGAGGCTTCCCCGGCATGACACAAGATTACGCTGCCTATGGCCAAGCTCAACCAGGGTACGGCTATGGCCAACAATACGGCCAGCAGTACGGCCAACAAGGTGCGCCTGGGCAGGGATATGCTCAGCAACAGCAAGGCTATGGCCAACAGTACGGTCAGCAGCAACAGCAGCCCGGTTATGGACAACAGTACGGTCAGCAACAGCAGCAGCCCGGTTATGCACAACAGTACGGTCAGCAACAGCAGCAGCCTGGTTATGCACAACAGTACGGTCAGCAGCAACAGCAACCCGGTAACAGCGGATATACCGATTATGAAGCTTACGGTTACGGACAACAAGGCGCATATCCGGGTTACGGGCAGCCCCCCGCACCTCGTTCCACAAGCCGCGGCCGCCAGGCAGCAAGCAATCTGTCTCAAACCAGGGCTCAGCCTGCATCGCGTCAAACTACTGGAACCCAGCAGGATACCCCCCAGGTTACCACTTCCACGACCTCACGCGAGAGCGGCAGAAGATCATCAAATTCCGCCTCCGTTAATTCCGAAACCGCCCAGAAAAGCTCCATCTATTGGGACGGGACAGGAATGGACGACGACGATACTCCGGGCGACGATGAGATGCGCGCACCGCAACCCCAGCAGAGTCGGCCTGTCACGACCGCACCCGCACCGCGAACTTCCGCCGGAAGGTCCGCAACAGCCCCGCCTTCAGCAGTGGAAACGCCCCGTCGAACTACGACGACGAGGCCCAATGTGGTGCGTCAGGCAGATCCTACCCCCGCTCCCCCTGCCAGGCAGCAGGGCATGAAGTGGGGGCAAGAAGAAAAGGCGGATACCAAACGGCCCATGAAATGGGGACAACAGGATAAGCCCGCAATCGTCGGCTCGGAGCCAGGCTCGTCCCAGGTGCGTTCCCAAGTTCAGCCCTCGGCCCCAGGTGTCAGCGCTCAGGCCCCGTCCCCCCAGCCTGCCGGCAAAAAATTCCAGTGGGGTGGTAGTTCTGAGTGAACGCTTAGGCCCCAACCGGTAGAGCCAATTCAGGGGCGATCGCGTCAACTCACGTAAGATCGAAGCCGCAGAGGAGGAATCAAAGTTGTGGCAACCCACACTATGGTCCTCCTCTCCGAATGTTTACAGGTTGCCTACAGGATCTAGGCTTGGGCTGGAGGCTTCTCTTCATCGATGAGGGCCTGGATTTTTTCTGTATTTTCAATGAGATCCTTCAGCAATGGTTTTATTACCAGGATCCATTCCGGGTACTCCCGGGGTTTGATGTTCACCGTCTCCAGCACCTTGACCACTAGGAACATTTTCGTGCGCGCTTCGTAAACCTCGTCGCGAATTCTCTCCATGTTCCATTTTTCTTCAGGCACTGATTTCTCCTTTTCGTTGGCCTAAGACGCCGGCGGCGGCCGCTTTAGTATAGAGGGGGTGATAAATACCAGGAGTTCCGTTACCTCTTTTTCTCGTCCCCTGTTGCTGAATAAATAGCCGATCAATGGGACATTCATTAATCCGGGCCATCCCTCCCTCCTGTCGTGGCTTCGCTCTTTTATTATCCCACCGATCACCGCTGTTTCACCGTCTCTCACGACCATGTTGGTTTTTGCTTCTCGCCGTGTGACGCCTGGCTGGTTAGATCCTGGAACAGGGATAAGTGATACATTATCGTCTTTTACCATCACGTCCATACTGATACGGCCATCTGAAAAAATCGTGGGCGTGACTTTGAGTTCCAGATAGGCCGGAACCAATTGGGTCTGGGTGCCTTGTAGAGGAGAAGAGGTTACAAAGGGAATGTCTTCCCCGTCCTTTATCGATGCCGGCTTCCCATCGAGCACCTGCACCTTTGGACGGGCTATGGTTTTGGTTTGACCCGTAGCCTCGCCTAACTGAAGGCGAAAATCCAGTTCAGTGATATACTGGGTCCCTAGCAGACCGAATTGCATTCCCAGTCCCAAGATATTATTTGCCAGCACACTTGTTGTGAGGGGGATGGGAAGATTGACTGCGAACCTGGAGGGGATATTGTCTCCCGCAGTTAGTTGTCCCGTGGCGGTATTCGCCTGTGGGCCCAATTGGTTTCCCGTGATCCCCCAGAATGCTTTCTTAGTGTTGTCGATCTGGCCGTTCTGGTTGTTTCTGCCGCCCCAGATGATCCCAACCCCTCGAACCCAATCCCTCGTGGCTCTGACGATGCGGCTTTCGATAATAACTTGGGGTACTGGAACATCCAGGGTCCTTAAGACCTTTTTCATCTGAGTGATTCTGTCTGAAGTGTCTTTAATGAAGATCATCCGGTTCAAGTCATCGGGCCACAAAGTACTGTTTGCCATAATTTCTTGGGTCCTAAGGTCTCTGCTCTGCGAGGAGCTTACAGGGAGACCGGTTCTCGAACGAACCGCTTCCGTTCTCGCTGTATCGGCATCGGCACGTTGTCTGCTCAAATCCAACTCTTCAAAACTTCCGAGTCTACTTCTTCCGCCCAAGCTACCAGGGGTAAAACCTTCGGATTGCAGCTTATCCTTCTCATCTTCAATTCTCTTATTTCTCAAAGCCGTCTGTTCTGCCACTGAACCAGCCGCCTGGTTGGATGTTTGCGCTCCCTGTCCTGTGCCCGGACAATTCAAATTGAACATACAATCGAGTGTCTTTACTATTTGAGAGGGTGTCGCGTAAGTTAATCTCACCGTTGTATAATAGAAGCAGATTTCCTCCTCTTTTACCTTGATGCAGCCTGCTTCCCCGATCTCTTCGGACCGGATGTTGCCTTCGATAGGAGCAGGGTTTTCCGCTTTCCTTTTGCGATCTTCCAGCATCTTGATCTTGTTCTTGTCCGCCATGATTCGCTGGTCCAGGGTTTCAATTTGTGCCCTGTTTTCGTCCCTGAATTCGCCTATTTTTTTCGTCTTGCCGATTCTCATGACATCACCCATCATGACGCTGGCGAGATCATTGGTAACCAGTATGGTATCTATCACATCCTTCAGCGGAACATTCTGCAGGCGGAGCGTGGTCTTGCCGTCCACATCCGGGTCCAGGGTGATGTTTACCGCAGCCTGCTCGGATAGAAGCCTGAAGGCGTTCTTCAACCTGATGTCCTGAAAATCCATGGTAACGGTCTTATTGAGAATTTCCGAACTCGGCGGCTCTCCATACTTCTTCTTTTTGCTCCGTTCAGCCGCGCGCTCGTCCACGCGCTTCCTGAGACACTCTACGGAAGACTCACAATCCTCGGTATCCTCCTGACCCTGTGAGTTTCTTGCACCGGCTGATGTTTCGCCGCGGTCATTTCCCGGACGACCACCGGTGGCTTGCGCAGCAGCAACAGCACGCCCAGCTTGGGGGGAGACCTTCATCTCTGGGGTCAACTCGAACTTCGGCGGAGAAAAGTCCACCATGAGCACGCCCTTTTTCTTTTCAACCTTGTAAGGAGCAGGCTCTTTGAGTTGTATAAAGATCGTCTGGGAGCCTGGAATAATCATTTCTACCGACGTGGAAAACACGTCTGTCTTCAGGGGCTTTTGATAAACTTTTGGTATTTCCGCATTGATCAGGTCAAGCTTCAGCTTCGTCTGGGAGACCCTGGTCAGGCGATAGTCCAGATGGTCTCCAGCGCTTATCCAGAGCCTGGAATTGTGGCCGACCTGTATGAATTTGAGTTCGGTAACTTCCTGCTGCAAGAGCCTGGGGTCGGGTTCGGGTGGTGTTATGGGAGGCCCAATCTCACGGGTCACCCCTTGGCTCCTGGGCTGCCTGGCCGGAGAACTTGGGACTGCCTGCGGCTGGTTGCGGGAGGTGTCAGGTTTACCCGCCTGCTCGACCTGCCTCATGGGCAGAGAGAAAGGTGGCTTATATCCATCAACGTTCTGAGAGGATTGACCGGCCTGGGCCACTACTTGATCAGGTTTTATGGGTTGTCCATCCGTGTCGGCGGTATTGTC
>CAIXMD010000360.1 GCA_903920415.1 uncultured Desulfomonile sp. | reverse complement strand
TCGTAAAGCCATAGATCAGGGGATGAGAAGCGTGGAGGTCCTTATAAAAGGTCCCGGTGCAGGTCGTGAGGCTGCTCTGAGGTCTCTTCAAGCCGCGGGATTCCAGATAACTTTGATTAAGGACGTCACCCCCATACCACATAACGGTTGTAGACCCCCAAAGAGGCGGCGGGTTTAGGCCCCTTCAGGATATTTTTTCTCGTCAAACCAAAGGAGATAGGCTTGGCACGTTATAGAGAATCGGTTTGCAGGTTTTGCCGCCGAGAAACAAGTAAGCTGTTTCTCAAGGGGGATAGATGTTACACTGACAAATGTTCAGCAGAAAGAAGGAACTACCCTCCAGGCCAGCACGGTCAGAGACGAGCGAAACACACTGACTATGGAGTCCAACTTCGTGAGAAACAGAAGGTAAGACGCATCTACGGCGTGCTGGAAAAACAGTTTCGGAACTATGTGCATCTTGCAGAGAAGAGGAAAGGAGTCACCGGTGAGAATCTCCTCCTGCTTCTTGAATCTCGCCTTGACAACATGGTTTACCAGATGGGCTTTGCTGCCTCCAGAGCTGAAGCGAGGCAACTAGTAAACCACGGCCACTTTAGTGTGAATGGCCGCAGGGTGGATGTGCCCTCCTTCAGGACCAAACCGGGCATGGTTATTGAAGTTCCGGAAAAGAGCCGTCAAATAGCCGCCATCGACGACTCCATTAAAACAGTTAGCCGAAGGGGAATCCCAGAGTGGTTGGATGTAGACGTCTCTAATTTTAGAGGAATAATTAAGTCGTTGCCGACTCGAGATCTGCTGCCTCCTACAATAAGAGAGCAGCTTATCGTTGAGTTTTATTCAAAGTAGGAACTGAACTCTTATATGAGTTTAAACTTGGGCAACTCTGGACTTGAGAGACTCTCACCCCAACGATCCATTTAGTTTGGCTGGGAGTCGGACGACACGGTCTTTAACACGGTCCTCGACAGTGGTTTCGGGATTGTGCTAAGCAAAATGCGTGAAAAGCAATGAGGGAAGCCATGAGCGACACGGGGCAAACCCTGATGACACGAAATTGGTTGGAACTCCAGCGGCCCAACCGTATGGAGGTGGACGAGGCTACGCATACGCCTTTTTACGGTAAATTTGTTTGTGCGCCTTTGGAGAGAGGCTACGGTATTACTTTGGGCAATGCCTTACGGCGAATACTTTTATCTTCTCTTCAGGGCGCTGCTATTACCAAGGTGAAGATCGAAGGAGTTCTTCACGAATTTTCCACCATACCCGGGGTCAAGGAAGACGTTACTGATTTGATTCTGAACCTTAAGAAAGTTAATCTAAGACTCCGTACCAATTATCCAAAGACACTTAAACTAGAAGTAGTCGGTGAAGGAGAGTCTCGGGCTAGTGATATTATTGCTGACGATACGGTTGACATAATAAATCCTGAACAACTCTTGGCCACTCTTTCAAAAGAGGGCAGCCTCTCTATGACCATGACGGTTGCTTGGGGAAAGGGTTACGTACCAGCTGAATTCAACAAGCAAGAAGACGATCCGATCGGAACGCTCGCTCTGGACTCAGTTTTCTCGCCTGTCCGCAAAGTCAGCTACAAGATAACCAATGCCAGGGTCGGGCGAAGGACCGATT
The DNA here is from genome assembly GCA_903920415.1 of uncultured Desulfomonile sp. Taxonomy (GTDB): domain Bacteria; phylum Desulfobacterota; class Desulfomonilia; order Desulfomonilales; family Desulfomonilaceae; genus CAIXMD01. Next base: position 4,147 of record CAIXMD010000360.1, on the reverse strand, counting down.
TCGACAAACTCACCATAGAAATATGGACAAACGGGACGGTCTACCCTCAAGATGCTTTGTCTCACGCAGCAAAAATCCTCAGAGAACAATTTCTGGTTTTTCAGAACTTCGATGATCAAGATAAACCGGTTTATGAAGAAAAACCTCAGCTTGAATCGGAAATCAATGAAAACTTGTTCCGTAGTGTTGGCGAACTTGAATTAAGCGTTCGTTCGGCGAACTGTTTAAAGAATGCCGACATACGATTTATTGGGGAGCTTGTTCAGCGTACGGAATCTGAAATGCTCAAGACAAAAAATTTTGGCCGAAAATCTCTCAATGAGATCAAGGAAATTTTGGCAGACATGGATCTACATCTTGGACTCGTAATTCCTAGTTTTCCTTCAAGGGCTGAGCTGGAAAGGATGCGTCAAGAACGAGAAAACTTCCCCAGTGATTGATTCAAGGAGACTTTAATGCGTCATAGAAAAGCACGATTTAAACTAGGGATGAACACTTCACGACGGGAAGCCATGCTCAGAAACATGGTCACCTCCGTTTTGGACCATGAAGCAATAATTACGACAGATACGCGAGCTAAGGCCGTGAGGAGTCTCGTAGACAAAATGATCACCCTGGGAAAAAGAGGGGATCTCCATGCTCGGCGTCAGGCTTTGAAGGTTGTGCGCTCAGAGACAGTCACGAAGAAGCTATTTGATGATATCGCCCCGCGCTACGCCAATCGCGAAGGAGGATACTCACGCGTAATCAAGAAAGGGTTCCGAGAAGGTGATGGCGCTCCAGTGTCCCTTTTAGAACTCGTGGAGAGAAAAACTGAAGAATCCAAAGGTAAGACTGTCGGTAAAATCAAGGGCCTGAAAGACAAACTTCTCAGTGGATTCAAGACCAAGGACAAGGTCTAAGCATTGACCTTTGATGCTCAGGCAAGACCATTGGTTCATGAACACAGGTCGAATCGTTCTCCACACCATAGTCTCAGTAATATTTTGAGAAAATAGAAGGTAGCATTTGCCGTCCCAACCAAAATGATTGTCGTCAATAACTTGTCCTTCCGTTACCTTCCTCACTTACCTCCCGTATTCACGAAATTGGACCTCGCAATCGACAACCTTTCCTGGGTTGCCTTGATCGGCCCGGATGGTTCAGGAAAGACTACCTTGGCAAAACTGATCAAGGGATTCCTGACTGCCGATTCGGGTTTCATAAACTTTGATCCGGCCGGATCAGTTGGTTGCGCCGATATCGGCTATATTGGGGGAGACCCTTACGATTCATTAGTGGGAATTTCTGTCGAAGAAGATATTATATTTGGCCTCGAGAATTTCTGCTTCTCCGTGCCTGAAATCAAGACCAGGCTCGCTCGTGCTCTCAGTTGGACTGGGTTGACCGGCATGGAAAAGCGCCTGGTCCACACTCTTTCCGGGGGAGAACAGCAGAGGTTGGCGTTGGCGGGAGTTTTGGCCACAGGAGCGAGGATCTTCATTCTTGACGAGGCTCTGGCCATGCTGGACAGGCTGGCCAGAGAAGCTATCCGTTCACTTTTAGGAATGTTACGACATGACCCGGGAGCAACTATTATAGAAATTACCCAAAATCTTGATGAGGCCTTGCAAACTGACAGAGTTTTGTTCCTTTCCGAGGGGTCTATCCATTTCGACGGTTGCCCTGAAGATTTTTTTTCCAGTCCCTTTGGAAACCTATGGTCATCAATGACACCAGGCTTGGCAGGTCTCATGGGGGAAATGCAAAGGGAAGGTGTAGCTCTAGACGGAAACGTGAAAATCTCTGAATTTAGAAATTTTTTAATCAATAGTTTCAAAGCATAATACTTATTATATCGAAATGAGTTGAGAATAAAACGCGTCTGGGATATAGAATGTAATTATTGAATGGAATGTTTCCCTGAGGAATATCGTGTTTCAGTTAGGAATTGGAAAGCAGGCCCTAAAGCTTATCCTTGGACAGGCACTCCGGCTATTGAAAATAGCCATAATTATTGGTGCAGTTGCTTCGTTGGGCCTACTCATAGGTGGTAATGGTCTTACTCAGAAGCATAAACAGGAGGAAAAGAAGAGCCTCCTACAAAAGGAAAACGAACGTCTTCATCTAGAAATCAAATCACTCGAACGAGAAGTAACTCTTCTTCGAGAGAACCCCAAGACCATAGAGAAAGTTGCCAAACGCAAACTTGGCATGGCTAGGCCGGACGAGACAGTATACATATTCGAGCCGGGGTTTACTACACCCATGAGAGTTAAAGATGCGGGATTGAACTTGGAAAAGTCCCAAAGCTTGCCTTAATTAAATATTTTTATTGATAACATTCTGATTTTTCTGTAATATAGCCACGTGAATCAGCAATAGGTCGAGAGACCGGGATCCATTATGGCAGTCTCACCAGTCATCGGGCTAGATATCGGAACTAATACGGTAAAATTAGCGCAGATCAGTCGGTCGAGAAATCGCTTGGATTTAGGTTTTGCTGGTTTGGCTCCTTTGCCGGATGGAGCTATCGTTGAGAAATCCATCAAGAACCCAGACGCGGTGAGCAATGCTATCAGAGCTTTATACGATAATTCGAGAAGTCGCATCAAACAGGTATGCACATCGGTTGCGGGAAAGGCGGTCATCATCAAGCAAGTAACCGTGGCATCCATGAAAGACCATGATTTGGAAAAACTCATTCAGATTGAAGCTGAACCGTATATACCGTTCGACATGGACGATGTGAATCTTGATTTCTTTATTCTCGGGGAGACTCCCGAGAGGCCCGGCTTTATGGAAGTGATTCTCGCTGCAGTGAAAAAAGACTTCATGGCTGAGTACGTGGACCTAATCACTTCGCTGAATCTTGTCCCTACCGTAGTTGATGTTGATCCTTTCGCGCTGGAGGTGATGTACGAATTCTGTTATCCGGACGTTGAAGAAGACATCGTTGCCCTCGTTAACTTGGGTGCGACAAATATCAACGTATCTATACTCAAGTCTGGAACTTCACAGTTCACTAGGGATTTACCGATGGGTGGCGATAATATCACTAGAGAAATAATGCGATTTTTCAATGTTGATTTTGTCAGAGCTGAAAACATGAAGCGCGGTGCTCAACTTGGCAACATGAACCCTGGAAACCTTGAAACAATATTCGAACGCTATGTAGACCTCTATGTCTCGGAGTTGAGAAGAACACTTGATTTCTTTTCTGCAAACGTATCCACCCAGGCGATTGGAAGGATATTATTATCTGGTGGCGGAGCAGCAACCTTTGGCCTGCCTTCCGCTATTCAAAAAGAATTCAACATTCCTGTAGAAGTTGTTGATCCGTTTAGGGTTTTCAACGTTGATCCAAATGTTTTTGATTCTGATTATCTTGGCCGTATCGGGGCGACCATGGCGGTCGCTGTAGGTTTAGCCTTAAGGAATGAAAGGGATAAGCAGGTTTAAATGGTAAGGATCAATCTGCTCCCCATCAGGGATATTCTCAGGAAACGCGACCTAAAAAGATTCATCGTCTTGTCGTGCATTGCTCTGTCTGCCACTGTAGGTATCATGGTTTTTTGGTACCTTACACTGAGCGCCAAATTATCAGCCTTGGGGCAAGATCACTCTGCTCTGCAGAAAAGGCTGGAGCAGCTAACTGAGAGGAATAAAGAGATTACAAGTTTAACAAAAGAGGAGGGACAACTCAAAAAACAGTTGGACGACATACGAAAGCTTGTTCAGAATCGCGACTCTTTTGCTCGTATTATGGAAGCAATATCCCTGACCATTCCAGAAGACGTTTGGCTTGAGTCTCTAGAAAAAACCCCAAACAGAAATTTCACACTAGTTGGGAAAAGTCTGGACAACAGTTCGGTAACAAGTTTCGTCGAGAAGCTCCAAACCATCAGAATAGATTTCACTCAGAAATCTCTCCACCAGGACCCAGGAGAGACGTCCCAACAAACTTTTTTTGCCGATGTTGACTTCAAAGGGTTTGAGGCGGCTACTGGAGGCGCTGAAACGGCTAAGGGAACAATAAATTTCAAGATAGTCGGCCGTCTGCGGTGAGGACAGGGATATGTTTTTTGAGGACCTTGCTTTAAGAATTAGTGTTCTTCAAAAGAATTTACTAATTGCCGCTGGGTGCGTCCTCTTGTTAGGGGCTTTT
>CAIXMD010000359.1 GCA_903920415.1 uncultured Desulfomonile sp. | reverse complement strand
CGCTCCATAAGAGATGTCCATTCGGCGCACCGAAAAGTCAGTCGGCAGAAGCTCATTTGTCTGGACAAGCAATCTGAATGGTTCAGCCAGATTCCATGGAACAATCCAGAAGCCACTCTTTCTGAGCAGGCCTGCTTTCCTGGAATGTGGAGTGGCTAGACACCACAAAGATGAACATCCGGCGCCATCAACCTTATGTATCACATATTCCATCAGTGCTTCCACAGTCTGCGAAGGCACTTCCCTTGCGGCAAAGAATTCCATAACGAGGGCCTTCTTGTATGGCCCCAACACTTGATAAACCATAAGCGCCTGCGGGGATTCCACTTCTCCAACAAGGGCAAATTCATACCTCCTAAAAGGATGGTCTCTGTAGCGCCACTTCAACCAGTCACTATCAGCAGCAATACAAAAATCCATCGGTTCCCAAATCTTTTCGACCCTCAATCCTTCGAGGTTTTCCAGGTCTCGAGGTTCGTCGACCCACTTTCTGGATCTTGACCAGATTCGTGAGGCTGCATTGGTTAAGGCGCCCAAAGTTCTCCCCACCCTAGGATAGCCGTGCTGCTCAAGGAACATCCCCGGATTTATCCATCGTAGCATAACCCACGGCCTGCCGACGTCAACGAAACCGAGTTTCTTCTTGAATACGCCATAACTCATTTTGTTGGTTACGGAAAAGATAAGTCTAATCCCAAGTTTGTAGCCCTCGTCGCAAACTGACTGGGCGACTGCGGTGGACAAGCCCCTTCTACGGAACTCCCCATGCGTGGCCGCGTTTACCGTAAAAGCCGCGCGGATTCTGTTTCCTTTGAGCAGGGCCGGCACCGGTATCAATGTACGCGTAGACACTAACCGATTCGAATCATCCCGTACAATACACGTAACGGCCTCGCCTGATGGATTCTCTCCATTCTGCCAGCGAAAATATTCATGGCTGCCCGGTTCATCCGAACCCCAAACGAGACGTTGCAACTCGATGATGGCATCTTCATCGAACGTTGTGGACAGTTGGCAAATCAGTGGTGGTCTCGACATCGTCACCCTTCGACACTTGTCACGTCCGAAACTAATGTGAGCCAAACCTGACCGCTTTGTGGAAGGCGTCTGAGGCCATTTCGTAATAAACTTGGTAACTTTGACGTGGTTGACGTACGGAACAGGCGGTTCATGTCCGGAGTGCAGTCAAGCCATACCGTTCGTAGCGGAGGAGGCATACCGTCTGCCTTATTGGAATAATCGGAAAAACGGTCCAAGACCTTCTGAGACCAGCCAGTCGTCCCGGATGCTGCGCTAGGAAGCCCCTATGTAGGTCCAACTTTTCGAAAGAAACCGGAATTATGCGGTGGTTTTGCCATTCTGGGGGTGTTTGGGCCGGTGCCCGGTCGCGGGATGGTTCCTCTGACCCTGAAAAGGCACCCGCATGTCGCCCAACATATGCGCCAACGGAGACAAAACCGTCGTCACGTTGCTGAAAAACCCTGTATTTTCCTGTTTCTGAGCGTACCTCACTGAACGTCCCCGGTCAAGTATAATGTTCTCGTTGGCCCTCAGCCGAGCACAACCCGACGGTGTCGAGCCAAGGGAAACGCTGAAGCCAGATGAACCTGCCATTTCCGACCGTGATACGCGACTTTCGCCCCGACCTTGATCAGACGCTTGATGAGCCACTCTATTGTAATACTATTACCAAAATCTATTCGAGAACTCTGTCTGACAGGCATCTTTTTCTTCATACTTGTTGCCGAAAAGTCTGATTGCTTCGGTTTACTCTCAATGATAACGTGCAAAGCT
>CAIXMD010000358.1 GCA_903920415.1 uncultured Desulfomonile sp. | reverse complement strand
GGATGCTGTATTGGCCCTTACGACCTCCTTTGAGCGCTTCGAGACGGTTGCCCGGCAAATTCAGATCGATCAGTGATGTTGCAGCGTCAAGTTGGTCCATCTTCATTTCCGCCTTGCGCTCAAAACCAGCGAAAGCATTGAATCGGGTTCCCTTGGCAAACTCCCGCGTTCGCTTGTCTCGATAGCTCACAATCATCTTCATACTTTATGACATATTATGCGTTACGTCAAGCATAACGCCGCCAGTTGTTGGCCCGCATGCGCCAAACGAACTTTTGTACGCAAGGTTTTCTGAACTGTTTCTCGGGACACAACGCCTCCAAAAAGCATAAGAGCCAGTCCACTAAGAGACACCTTCAACGATTAACCGTGAAAAAGGGACACTGTCGAAAATGTTTCAGGTGTTGATCAACCTTCATGGACGGGGATTTTTCCTGATTTCTGTCCTGGACAAGCATGTTTCCGCTTTGATTCTTTCTTGTGAGAGTCTTTCACAAAGACTTTTTCCTCGCTTGATGTTATTGTCAATGGTGGTGGATCGTAGAATTCTTGTTCGGGGAGATCACCGAGCCAATAATCTGTCTGTCACAAAAGGGATGATGTGCAAAAGAGGCAAAAAAAATCAGGTCTGAGCGGGGGCAGAGACAACGAAAATAGCAATAGGAGAACCAGACAGCTCCACAAAGACTGGCGGACGTGGGTGGCGTTAATCCTGATGTTGACTGCCATGGGAATTTACGTGTTGACATTGGACGACTCAGTTGAACCGACAGGTGCAAACATAGAGCAAGGTCGGGTATCCACAGTACCATCGAAACCTTGAGTGAAAACACGTTTGTTAGAACAAGTATAGGGAGGAAATTCAATGACAAGTTCGGATGATAAGGCTGTCGTAGGAGTCTACGATACCCACACTGCCGCTGAGAATGCCGTAAAGGAACTCCAAAAGGCGGGGTTCGACATGAAGAAGCTCTCGATTGTCGGGAAGGACTACCACACGGAAGAGCATGTCGTGGGATATTATAACACCGGAGACCGCATGAAGGCGTGGGGGAAAATCGGTGCATTCTGGGGAGGACTCTGGGGTCTGCTTTTTGGGGCGGCCTTCTTCGTTGTTCCCGGCATAGGCCCTATTGCCGTAGCCGGTCCGCTGGTAGGGTGGATCGTGGGAGCCCTCGAAGGAGCCGTAGCCGTCGGAGGATTAACTGCCGTTGGCGCTGCGTTGGCCGGTATTGGCATCCCAAAAGACAGTATCATCAAGTATGAGACCCAGCTCAAGGCAGACAAGTTCATTCTGGCTTGCCACGGGACAGTGGACGAGATGGAGAAGGCCCACAGCATTCTCAAGACCACCAAGGCCGCTGAACTAAACTTGCACGCGTAGCCATAGCTCTATTTACAGCGTCATCACAAAAAGAAGATCTGACTTTCAATGATATTAATAGCATTATCGACCTAAGCTTGACATCAGACCCATTGCAGTACGGACATCGGGGGAAATCCTGCCTCAACCCCCACCTATTCAGACGCAGTAACCTGATGAATTATTTTGTAAACCTCGGGACTAATAGACGTGAACCTCATCAGTACTTCGTAATTCTCGTGAGTCTTGGTCACCGAAACCGCCTTCGCAAAAAAATCGCCACCTGTAGCTCGATACTCATCATCAAAAAATCGCAGGCGGAGATCATCCCACTGTCGTATTCCGTAACCTGCAATCATGATGGCAGATGTGGCTGAAACATCTGTGATCCAAGCGATTGATTCGCTATCCTTGACGGTTTTCTGGTCTATTGATTGGACCTGAACCCTCAACTTGTTTTTCAGTTTATCTCTTGTGTCCTTCTTCCTGGGAAGATGAATGTCGTAATCGCCCTTGATGCCGACTACGTCATATAGATCCACCGTACCCGGAACGCCTTTCATTTGGACGCAAAGTATGTCGCTTATCTCCAACATGTCCACCAACCTGTCGTGCGTGGACTTGCTCACTAGTACTTGCCCTCCGACTGTGAACGACTCCACCCTGCCGGTGAAATTTACCTGCGATCCCACAGCGCCGTATTTGGAACGTTTTTCTGATCCAATGTTTCCTACGACAACTTTACCAGTATTAACCGCCACTCCCATTTCCAGATGGGGAAGGCCATCGGCTTCATTCAATGAATTTATTTCATCCATTGCAAGCTGCATTCTCAGGGCACATGCTACAGCTCGCGCGGGATGATCTTCAAGCGGTTCAGGAGCACCAAAAAAAGCTAGGATACCGTCTCCTATTATCTCGTCAACAGTCCCACGGTATTCGATTAGGATGTCTATCATTTTTCCAAGGTATCTATTGAGAAAGGTTATTACCTGCTCCGGATGCATACTCGACGTCAAGGCCGTAAATCCCCTCAAGTCCGACATTATTATGGATATCTCACGGGTTTCTCCGCCTAGGCGAAGGCCGTCTTCGGATTCGAGCAAGCGTTTAACGACCTCTCGAGTAAGATAACGACCGAACGTATCGCGAATAAAATCCCTCTCTTTAAGCCCTTCGGCCATTCTGGTCAACGCTCTGGCCAATTGGCCTACTTCGTCAGTAGTGCGAATGTGAGACAGGTCTATATCGAGGTCTCCCGCAGCGATTTTTTTGGTCGCGTCGGCCATGCTGCTCAACGGACGTGCAATAGACCTCGCCACAATAACGCTTGCCGCAAGCAACAGAGTAGCTCCTACCAGCGCCAAACCGAGTGCCGTTTGATGGAGTTTGACAACCTCGTAAAACAGTTCGGCTTTTGGAAAAACCACAGCCAATGTCCAACCCGGTGATGGAATTGGCGCATAGGCAAGAAAGGCTTCTTCACCCCCCAGAAAGGTACCGATATCCACAAAACCGGAATCTTGCCTTGTCATTGCACGCCCGACTTCGCGCAGCAACGAGTTGTTTCGGTCCTCCGCCACGCTGAAGATGGACTCCCTCATTATCAGTTCCGGCCGCCCATGAGTAACGAAAGTCCCCGTATCAGAAATAATAAAGCAGTAGCCTGTCTGACCCACTGGTATCGAACACACCATTTGGCTGAGCCACTCAAGGGCAATGTCGGCCGTCACTATGCAGAGGAGATCCGCGGAGCCCTTTCGCCCTGAAGTGACAGGTGTTGAAGGAGCAAAGACCGGGACCGCATAGGTAGTCATAATTATTCTTCCGCCGCTTTCGTCGAAGTAGGGTTCACACCATACCGGCCGCCCTAACACCTCGGGAACATGGTACCAATCCTTTTGGAAGTAATTGTAATCATCCGACCCCAAATATTCTAACTTTACACCGTCCGATGCCTTGTAATAATAGGGAGCGAAAAACTTCAAACCCTCCTCGAACGCGTTGGGTTGAAATGCAACCGTGGCCCCGTATATCTCCGGATTGTCCAGCACTACTTGACGAAGTAAGGTCAGCAACCCTTGCTTGTCGAGCCGGGCGGTCCCGAGGTATATGGCCATCTGGCTAGCTATCTTTTCAACTGCACGAAATTCCTGTTCTATTTTTCTGGCAGCAGACAATGTGATGCCTCGAGCCGATTTGTCTGCTTCGCTGAGGATTAGCTTGTGGACTTGAACATAGCTGTAAGAAAGGATCATGGCTAATACCAGGAGACTGCCAAACCAGATCAGAATGGTGATTTTAAAATTGATGCTGCTCCTGAAAAGCGCCTTCATTGCAGGCCCCGATAAAAAACATTAAGCTCCGGGACTTTGTTGACAAAGCCAAATTCTTTGAGCAGTTGTCCCACCCAGACGTAGTCTTCCTCTCTAAGCTTTCCCATGCCTGCTTTATCCCCTCCAGGCAAGATCAAATCTTTCATATACGGGACAGCATCCATCTCTGGTGAGCCCTGTTGGTTCCTGTGTGGGCAGCATCGTCGTGCTTCATGACCAGACCCAGTGTCCTTCCGGATTGTCGAACGCGTACAGCCATCCTTTAATAGAGGCTTCAACAAGCCGCCAAAACATGTACAGGCTGGACGATTATAATCAGGAATAAGGCCATACAGGCCGCTACCATCTGTGCTTTGAACGACTTCAGCATGAGAACGTGCCAGTCCTTTGCAAGGGATGTCCAAGCCTAGGCGGGTGCCTTTTGTAGTACGTTAAGCCTATCATTTTGGGACTTCATATGACAGTATCATTTGTAAGTTGATCACTAAACGGCCGTTCGTTCTTGTTGTCGGCAAGATTATTCAACTCATCAACGATTGGTTTGAGGAGACGTGCCTTTCCAGACCATTGATTACCGTAAACGTAGGTCGGAACACACATGCCATACGATAACTTGCAATCGAAACTGATGACCGCTCAGGAAGCGGTAGAGAAGTTTATAAAAAATGGCGATCAATTGGCGTTAGGTGGTTTCACAGTTAACCGTAACCCAATGCTGATCGCCAGAGAGATAATCAAACAAAGAATTCAGAATTTGCACGTTGTGTGTCACTCACATGGTCAGGCCCTTGATCTACTAATCGGAGCGGGCTGTGTGAGCCACCTTGAAATTGCCTACGGGGGCATGGGCAGATTCGCGCCAACCTGTATTCGCTTCAGAAAGGCTGTAAGCGCAGGACTTATAAAAACAGAAGATTATTCCAACTATCAGATGAGTTTACGTTTTTTGGGTGGCGCCATGGGGCTGCCGTACATGGTCACTAAATCCGGTCTCGAAACCGACATCGTGAGGATGGATGGTTTTCCCAAAGAGGATAGAGGTAAGGGGAAAATACCAATAAAGAAACTCGAAATAGCACAAAATCCCTTTGGAAAAGAAAATGACAAAGTTGTCCTATTGCCGGCCCTAAACCCTGATGTATCCATTATTCACGCCCAATACGTCGGCACAGACGGAACAGTCAGGATAAAGGGCTTGACTTTTGCCGACCTGGAGCAAGCCAATTCAGCGTCCAAGGTCATAGTCACCTGCGAGGAAATTCTTCCCAGATCTGAGATTCGACGTGATCCAGATCAGAACTCTCTGCCCCCTTTCTTGATAGATGCTGTGGTAAAAGCGCCCATGGCGGCTCATCCGACCGCCTGCCACTATTTCTATGACTATGATCCTGCTCATTTGCGGCTTTACAGTGACATGGCACACGATGACAATAAGTTTGAACGCTATCTCAAGGAATGGGTTTACGACATACCGGATCAGATGGCTTACCTGGAAAAGATTGGAGTATCGCAGTTGCTCAAAATCAAGGCGGATCCTACCTTGGGATACGCTGTGGGGCTGGATCGCAAATAAGGAATAGGTGATGTGAGCGGATATTCCAAACTCGAAATGATGGCTATCACCGCTGGAAGGCTTATTAATGACGGTGACGTGGTATTCGCAGGAACAGGAATTTCCATTTTAGCGGCTACTGTGGCCAAACGCATACATGCTGCGAACTCCGTTGTTTTTTTCGAAACTGGTGGCATAGACCCATCTTTGGATGAATTACCATTGGCGGTAGCGGATCCCAGAGTCATGGCTGGAGCGTCAATGAACTCAGGACTTATCGAATCTTTTTCTCTGCTTTCAAACAAGAGACTCAGAACCATAGCGTTCCTCGGAGCCGCTCAGATAGATCGCTTCGGCAATCTGAACTCAACTTGCCTTGGAGACTACCATCATCCGAAGACTCGTTTTCCAGGAAGTGGAGGCGCTTGTGACGCTGCCTCTCTAGCCTCAGGATTTATCATTTTCATGGAACATGAAAAGAGAAGATTTGTTGAAAAATTGGATTACTTTACCAGTCCAGGATGGCTTTGCGGTAATGACTCAAGAGAGAAAGCAGGCTTCTTCAGGGGAGGGCCCATGGCTGTGGTGACCAATCTTGCAATTATGGCTTTTCATCCCGAGACAAAACATATGGTCCTCTCTCAACATTATCCCGGAGTTTCTCCTGAAGAAGTAGCGGCTAACACAGGATTTGAAATTGATTTATCGAACGCTGCTCAGTCCGTGCCCCCGACAGACCTGGAACTCAAGACTCTCAGAGAGCAAATAGATCCTCAAAAACTGATTTTGAGTTGAATCAAAATTGAAACGAACTTGTTCATGTAACTGTTAAGGGTTAAAGCTTCCTCAACTTGAAAATAAAAGGTTTCAATTCCGGTAGGACAGAATTCAAGATGAAAAAAAGACAAGAGAGGCTACTCAATAATCAGAACCAACAACTTGTTTCTCTGGAATTGCCTGACTAGTACAGACTAGTTGGAGGATGTTAATTCCAGGATGAGATGGGTCAGCAGTGATGAGTTTATTTCAACGAATCGCATCCAGGCTTATTGTTGTCACTTGCCTATTGTTGAATCTCAGATTAAATGGACTATTTTTTTCTGATTATTTGGGACGGCATAGTCTTTTTTCATGTTGTTTGGACCGAGCCGGGCAACCCGGCTCGGCATTCGGTGATTAAAAGATTTCGGTGGAAGCCAGACGCACATGATCAGCGGTTATAGTCCTGGATTGATCTTTTGCTGCGGCTACGAGAGCCCCTCTTGCCAGGTGATTGGCCTTTCTGAGTGCTCCTCCTGAGCCTTGATGGACAGCGGTAATAGCGGTGTCCTCGAAGAGATTTGTTTTTACACCGGTAATAGACAGATGATGAAGAATATACTGTTCCATTTCTTGTCTGGATAGCGGCTCCATATGGCTTCTTGCAACTACTCTTGACGCCAGAGGCATGGACGTCTGATACATGAGCTTGTCGATGAGGCTTGTTCTTCCGGTTAGGATTATCGGCAGCCAGGGTTTTGAGTCTTGCTCGAACTGGGTGATGGTATGGAGTTCGGCAAAGACTTCCAGTCGCATGAGGGACGCCTCATCGACCACGAGGACGATTTTCATTTTCTTCTCAATGACGATTTCTCGGACAGTTTTTTTTATGAGCCGCATCATGATGGCTTTTGATGATCCGGCCATGTGGATACCCATCTCAGCGAGAAAGAGTCGGTAGAACTCCAGTATTGAACCAGAGCATGCGGTTATCCATATGGTTTTGTATTCCGAGGGATGAAGCTTTGATAGGACGTATCTGAGAGCCGTAGACTTGCCGCTTCCAACCTGGCCCGTGATCAGACCTACTGCTCCGAGCCTGAGAGTATAATCAAAACGCTGTTTTATAGATGCGATGTCTTGGGTTTCAAGAATGTCTTTCAAGCCTAAATCAGGATCAAACGCCTCCTTTGTCATTCCGAAAAAGGCGCGATAAGTTGCGCTCATTCATCATCCTCCTTTCCCCATAGGCTCCCACCTTTGTAGTTTTCAGGGCAAGAGGTTGATTCAAGCTCTATGTTGTTGTTCTTATCTCTTTTGACTCTACAGTTGACGTGTATGTCCAAAACAGTGAGTAATCCATAGGATCGTCCCTCGAATGAGACTTCTATACGATCCAGCTCCTGCTCGTGATAAAGCAGCGATACTTGTTTGCCAATAAGGGGAACAGGAGCCTCAAAAATTCTTCCTTTAAGGCAGACCGTTCTGTCTTTGGCTACCCTGCGTCTTACAATTTTCCGAAAGTAGTCCTTAAGATTAGCCGGGGATTCTCTTATGAGTTCTATGTTCGAGGTGAACCGGGCAAACGGGGTCTGGCCTGTGGAAGAATGGTTTCTGGAGTGGTATATATCGTTGAGCCAAATACAAAAAACCTGGTTTAGTTCGAACAGTGTCGAGCCTTTGAAGTATGGTAAAAACTCAGACCTGACCGTGCGAAAGAAGCGTTCGATCTTTCCCTTACCCTGTGGTTTGTACGGTCTGGCATGGAGTAAAGCGATCCCCAGACAAGCAGTGACATGCTCCAGATGATGGGATCGAAACGCAGCTCCGTTGTCCGTATAGATTTTTCTTGGCATCCCTCTTGTGGACAAAGCGGATTCCAAGGACTTGAGGTAAGATTCGAGCGATTCGGACAGATAAAACTCCCCATGAGGCACCAGCCTCGAATGATCGTCTATAAAGGCAATGAGATAGGTTTTTCTCTTCTTGTTCTCATGGAGTATCATAGGCCCGTGCATACAGTCGGATTGCCAAAGGTCATTGGGAGACTCCGCTTCGAATCTGCGTCTATCTTCGGGTATAACCCGGCTCTTTTTATTAAGACCATTGGAATTTAAAAAGCGATATACGGTAGATCTATGTAAATCTAGACCAGGAGTGATCAGTTTCCGGATATTCATTTCGTGGATCAGTCTGATAACAGTGGCTTTGGGAAGCTCGTGACGCAAACGGATCAAAGCAAGACCGGTCTCTTGATCTATGGATCTGGGACTGCCTTGATCGGAACGCTCATGATTACAAAGGGCCTCCAGTTTCCCCCCGGATTCTTTGTAAAGCCTGACCCACCTCAAGATCGTGCTCCGTGTAATTCGTGTCTTATCCGAGAAGGGTATCAACCACTTTCGATCGCACTTATCTCGAATAAGCCTCTCCTGTTCTCCGGTCTCAAGCTCTGTGTCTCCTATAAGATCATGAACCACCCCGAAGCGGAATGCTGAAATCCGACGCTTTTTATCCTCATTCATTGATCGTTCTCCTTCGAAGAATTGTCCCATGTTGCTATCCCTAATGGAATTTCAAGACAACGACACTCTTCGGTAGGGTGTGCGATCAAGACGCGGTTTTCAGTTTAAATACGACGAGAAACCGGAATCTCATCCATCCGAACGAGATAATCAAATCCTTCCAGAAGACGGTCCTTCCATCCCTGACCAAAGTATGCGAGCGTCTTTCTGTACAGTGATCTCAACCAGTGACCTTGGCGGGTGTGTGAGATAGCTTTAGGCCATCTGCTATTCGCCAATCTGTAAACGATACAGTCTCTAATTGTCTTGATGGAAGCCTGAAATCGTTTGAAAAAACCAGATGGCCGCAACCTCAAAACGCAACGACAATCCGGACACCGATAACGTCGCAACAAAGCCTCATCAGCAAAACCGTCAAAAAATGCGGCCACGAATCCATGACCCCAGACCCGATGACCGTGACAGCGAGGACAGACCTCTGGTCTGGGCCAAGGAAAATCTCGCCCCTTTGCAACAATCTCCTTGATGGAAACAATAACGGAGACTATCATTAGAACACCTTTTTTCGGGCCACGTGCCCGTACATGGTTAGGGCGGTCGCTCCGTTAAGCTGCCGCCCTCTTTCGGTCCATCTATTCTGATACTTTTCCCCCTCAGGTCAATATATTATGAGAAAATCTCCCCGTTTCTGTCCATAGAATGTGAAAAATAACAATGGCTACACTGG
>CAIXMD010000357.1 GCA_903920415.1 uncultured Desulfomonile sp. | reverse complement strand
CCCATCTTTTGAACGAAGCTCTTCGGCAAAGGTCATCAGCAACACGCCTTCGTTCACTGTGGCGGCAACCACCACCAGGGCACCTATGATGACAGTCGCTGCCAGAGGAATCCCCGTAAAATAGAACGCATACAGGAGGCCGGCAATACAAAATGGGACGCATCCCAGAATAAGGGTGGGAAGCTTGAGGCTGTTGAATTGGACGGCAAGCACTACGAATGAGAAAAACAGCGCAAAGGCAAGAATCGCCTGGGCGATCTTCTTCATTTCTGCCATCATTTGAGCCTGACCGCCGAAACGAAATTCATACCCGACAGGGAATTCCATTTTCTGCATGTGCGTTTGAAGCTCAAATAGGGCTTGGCCCACGCTGACTCCGGCAGCATCTCCACGCACGATGACTTGCTTGACCTGGTCTTCGCGGCCTATCTCCACAGGACCTACCGCTTGATTGACTCTAGCCAAATCTCTGAGCCTTAAGTAGCCACCCTGCGAGCACTCCAGGATCAAATTTTCAACATCCTGTTTGGAAGTGACTTCTTTCTCAGGGACAATGACGCGGATATTGTAGTATCTGTCGCCCTCCCGATATCGGGTCGCTACAGCACCTGTGAGGAGGGCCCGTAGTGTAGTGGCAACATCTGAGACTGAAACCCCGAGGTCCGCAGCGACTTGTCGGTCCACTTGCACCCGGTATTCCGGTTTTGTCATATCCATTGACACATAAACATTGGTGAAGTGCTGCAATTGGTTCATTGCCGCAGCGGTTCCCTGAGCCAACTCAAAAAGCTTGCTTATCTCCTGCCCCTTTATCTTGACTTCAATGTCAGCATCGCCCAGTTTTCTGATTCCTTTTACATGCGGTCTCATCACCATGGCCATTCCACCAGGAATGCCTATTTTGGCTATCATAGGTCGAAGACGGTTCATGTATTCCTTCGTAGATTCCTTTCGATTATGCCTCGGCACGAGTTGTATGTTGATTTCACCTTCATTGGCGATGAGATAGGTATAGAGTCCCCATACCTTTCCTCCCGCAAGTGTGAAATAGGAGTCTATCAATGGATCGTCACCCAGCAAGGCTTCCACCTTACTAATGGCCTTGTCCGTCTCCCACACAGAGGCTCCGGTGGGCAAGCGGACTTTGACCATGACTCGTCCGTCGTCCATCTGAGGGAGAAACTCGGTGCCTATCTTGGGTACGGCAAAGACCGCCCCGGTCAGAAACACTATGAACACAACAACGACAAGCCACCGACGACTTAACGCTGACGCGAGGAGGTGGCCGTATGACTCCCTAACCAGCATGAACATACGCTGGAAACGAGAAGATTCGTTTTCTCGGACAGGCTGTCTGCCCAACAAGACGGAGGTGAGCATCGTCGTTTGAGTTACGGCTGCCGCAAGGCTTATGAGAATGACGCCGGCTATGACCAATATCAATTCTCTGAATAGCAAGCTGACGAGTCCTGGAACAAGCAGGAATGGAACGAAAATAGCCATAAAAGACAGCGTAGCGGCAACAATAGCAGGCCCTACTTCCGAAGTGGCGACAATGGCCAGCTCATCTGCGGGCATATCCGGCCTTTCGTGTCTTAAGCGAGTAATGTTTTCGATCACAATAATAGAGTTGTCCAGGTCTACGGCTATGGCAACGACAAGTCCCCCGAGTGAGAAGATATTAAGGGAAAAACCTGCGAGCTTCATGAGACCGAAGTTGATCACAAGGGTCACGGGCAAGGCCATTAACATTACCAGAGTCTGCCGCCAGCTTCCCAAGAAAACGTATATGATGAGGATGACCAGTATGGCGCCCTCAATGGCAGCATTCCGGACACCAGCCAGTGCCGATTCGATGTAGTCAGCCTGGTTTTCCACCATGCCCAGTTGAATGCCGGCCGGCAGAGACGATTCGAGTTCTTGAATTCTTCCGCTGACGGCCTTGGCAACCTCTACGGTATTTGCATCCGCCTGTTTGAGGACGCTCAACTTGACGCAAGGTTTTCCATTCAGCCGAGTAATGACCCGAATCTCCTCGTTGGAGTCCTTCACTTGCGCTACGTCCCTGATATAAACCTTTCCTTCGTCTTTTCTGGCGAGAATGACCGACTTGATTTCCTCGAGCGAGGAGTATTCGCCCATCGTCCTCGCAATGAACTCACGAGGTCCAACGGT
>CAIXMD010000356.1 GCA_903920415.1 uncultured Desulfomonile sp. | reverse complement strand
TTGGCCATGAGTCCGCGCATTCCTGCCAGTTGGCGGATTTGTTGGGTGCTTCCCCGCGCTCCGGAATCGGCCATCATATAGATTGGATTAAAACTTTCGACTTTCTTTATAGTTCCATCTTTCATTTGCCTATTATCGAAACGTAGACCGCTCATCATCCTCTCAGAAATATCTTCATTTGCCCGAGCCCAGATGTCGATTACCTTATTGTAACGCTCACCGTCAGTAATAAGACCTTCATTATATTGATTCTGAATTTCCAGAACTTCTTTGGTGGCATTATCGATAATATCCCTTTTGGATTCAGGAATACGCATGTCGTCTACGCAAACAGAGAACCCCGCCTTGGTTGCATAGTAAAAGCCCAAATCTTTGAGACGGTCCGCAAGGATAACTGTTTGTTTGTCCCCGCATCCACGGTACGCCTCATCAATTAAATTAGCCAATTCCTTCTTTTTCATAACCTTGTTTATCACGTTGAAAGGGATCTCTTCGGGAACGATCTCTCGCAGAAGGATTCGGCCTACTGTAGTCTGAATCTTTTCGCCGTTGTCGCGCACTATTATCCTTTCGTGTAGATCCACAACTCCCGCGTCATAAGCGACTCGAACCTCAGACACATCGAAAACTCTGATTCTTCCATCCGGTTCTGATTCCATTGATTCCCGAGTCAAATAATAGAGACCGAGGACGATATCCTGAGTGGGAACGATGATAGGCTTTCCATGAGCCGGTGAAAGAATATTATTGGTGCTCATCATTAGCACCCGGGCCTCGACTTGAGCCTCAATCGATAGCGGAATATGGACTGCCATCTGGTCTCCGTCGAAGTCCGCGTTGAAGGCTGTGCAGACCAGTGGATGGAGCTGGATAGCCTTACCTTCAATCAGGACAGGCTCAAAGGCTTGAATACCCAGCCGGTGAAGAGTAGGGGCGCGGTTCAGCAGCACAGGATACTCTTTAACGACATCTTCCAGAATATCCCATACTTCCGGGGTTTCCTTTTCCACGAGCTTTTTTGCGCTTTTGATCGTGGTAACGTAGCCACGCTCTTCCAATTTGTTGTAGATAAATGGTTTGAAAAGCTCGAGAGCCATTCGCTTAGGAAGCCCGCACTCATGAAGCCGGAGATCGGGTCCCACAACAATCACAGATCGTCCGGAGTAGTCAACACGCTTTCCGAGAAGATTTTGACGAAAACGTCCCTGTTTACCTTTGAGCATGTCGGAAAGAGACTTGAGGGGTCTCTTATTCGGCCCTGTAATGACGCGTCCCCGCCTACCATTGTCGAAAAGGACATCTACAGCTTCCTGAAGCATCCTCTTCTCATTTCGGAGAATAATTTCGGGAGCGTTGAGTTCTTTGAGTCTCTTGAGTCGGTTATTACGATTAATGACCCGCCGATAAAGATCGTTGAGGTCGCTGGTCGCAAAGCGTCCGCCATCAAGCGGGACGAGAGGTCTCAAATCTGGAGGAATGACAGGAATTGTAGTAAGAATCATCCAGGCAGGGTTCTGCCACTGGCGGAATTTCGAGAGGTCTTCAGGTGAAATAGCTCGTGAACCTGAACGACCAAGTCTATCAATTATGTTACTTATTTCAACGAATGCAAGCTGCTTACGAACTTCCCAATCATCTGTTCCCTCCCATTTGACATGGATTTCGCGGGCGGTTTGAATCATTTCGTCGAGGAAACGCCCCATCTCACCATCAGGATCGACTTGCTGGTAAATAGCAACAAGTTCATTCACGAGAGCTTCAGGATCGATTCCCTTGAGAGACCCTATAACACGGAGGCGTTTTGCCAATTTTTTTCGCTTGGCCTCTGAAGCTGATTCCTTCATCTCCTCACGCAGCTTGACGCTTTCCGTGACCAAGTTCAGCTTTTCAAGCATGTCTCTGACGGCTTCGCCACCCATCCTTGCCTCAAAGGAACCTATTCCGTATTCTTCTACTGTCTGGCGATACTTTTCCTCATTGATGAGAGTTCCAGCCTCTAGATCCGTTTTCCCCGGTGACAACACGAGGAAAGATTCAAAATACAGGACCCTCTCAACTTCCTTCAGCGTCAGATCAAGAAGGGTTCCTATTGTGCTCGGTAGGCTCTTCAGGAACCAGATATGAGCCACTGGAGTTGCTAGTTCGATATGTCCCATACGCTCACGACGCAC
>CAIXMD010000355.1 GCA_903920415.1 uncultured Desulfomonile sp. | reverse complement strand
TCGTCGGGGACGTCGGCCAGGTTTATTTGTTCATTTCCGGATTGGTATGCTTCCGCAAAATCATCCTTCTTTTCGCTTTCATCTGCCATGAGTGAAATCCTCTATCGTGTCTAAAGATCACAGAATATGCTCTTTATTCCGGTCAAAATCAATAGCTGAAGGTTTTTTTGCCGGACATTTAAGTAAAAATACCACTAACATACAAAATATACCCCATGAACCATCTCTGTCAACCTCCATTACTTAGTTTTTATCCTGAAAACAGCCCAATACAGGGAAATTCGCAGCCTCTTCAGTCTGAATGACACGCGGCATTCATCTCGACCCCCCCCCCCATTCAGCCGCCTATCAGGACAAGAAAACTTTTTATCGGGAATTTTCCTGGAAATCCATCGCTAAATCAACTGTCGGAGGTGTATCGCTATGTTGTTGAAATGGAAGATATTGGTAGTGTGAAGATATCAGGGAGACCTTCTCAGAAGCCTAACTAGACGGACCAAGGGTTGTTTCAGCAATGATGTCACTATTAGTAACAATTTCAGTTTGTTTTATTATTTCCTTTGCCTGATGAGTCGCACCACCCTTTTGTGCTAAAACTGATCCAGCTCTGATCCAGAGTAGTCCCATCGAGAACCTTTGATGAGTTTCGGTTCCATCTCAACTGGGGCTCGACCTACCTTGAACACCTCTTGAACTCCTCCGGCGGTAGTTACAAGACCCGTACGCGGATCGATCCGCCGATACTCAACAGATGGCGGAGCGACAAACTCCTTTATCGGCTTACCGCGCAGAACTTCTCTCATGAAGTAGCCCCAGATTGGGGCAGCTGCTTTGCCACCGGTTTCCCCGTCACCGAGAGATATTTCGGTGTCGAAACCGACCCAAACCCCGCAAGTATGATCAGGGGTAAATCCCATAAACCAAGCATCCACGTTTTCATTTGTTGTACCGGTCTTGCCTCCGATATCAGGCCGGCCAACGATTTTCTTCAGTATCGTTGCAGTACCATCCTGAACTACTCCTTGGAGCAGAGTCGTCATAATGTATGCGGTTCCTTCGTCGATTCTTCTCCGAGCCGGCATGGATACTAAGGACTCATTTTCACCCCACGAGACTGGTTGATGAGTCTCGTGGGAGATTCGCCGGAACTCGAGTTGATCAGTTGATACAGGATCGTCCAAGAGCACAGGAGGGTCATACTCTTCCAGGATTCTTCCTCTACGATCCACAATTTTCTTCACGCATACGCCAGGAACATAGTATCCCTTGTTAGGGAAAACACAATATGCGTTGAGTTGTTCCTCAAGAGAGACCCCTGTAGACCCTAGAGCCAAAGTGAGATTTTCTACCAGCGGGGAACTGTATCCAAGTTTTCGCGCGTAACCCTTTACGTAATCGATACCTATCTGTTGTAAAATCTTTATTGTAGGGATATTTCTAGACTTGACGATGGCGTCCCTAAAAGTTACCGGTCCTTGATACCCGCCTCTGTAATTCTTTGGCCTCCACACATCGCCGGTGCCAGGGATCGCAACCGCTAGAGGCGAATCCAGGATGATGTCGGAACAGGTAAATCCCTTGTTGAGAGCCGCCGCATAAACTACCGGCTTGAAAGACGAGCCAGCCTGGCGTCTCGCTTGTATGGCTCTATTATATTTTGACTCGGAAAAGCTGTAGCCGCCTAGAATTACCCGTATATAACCTGACCTGTTTTCTCGCATCATGAGAGCGGCTTGAGCGTTTGGCTCTTGCTCCGGCTCTAGGGGAAAGTACGCCACCAT
The DNA here is from genome assembly GCA_903920415.1 of uncultured Desulfomonile sp. Lineage (GTDB taxonomy): Bacteria > Desulfobacterota > Desulfomonilia > Desulfomonilales > Desulfomonilaceae > CAIXMD01. The sequence goes on along the minus strand of CAIXMD010000355.1, from coordinate 2,169 downwards.
ATCCTCGGTGTACGCCTTGTAGTTTTTCATTTCAGGGTCTGTCTGGCCGTATTTTTTGAGATATAGCTCACGCCGTTTGATATTTGGATCTAAAATACGGACCAGGATAAGGTCCCCTACCTGGAAAGGCAAATCTCCCTGTGCAAAATTACGGCTTCGCATTTCAGGTCTGATATAAGGATTTCTCACCCACCACTTTGGACTGGAATCAACCTTTATCTGTCCTACATATTCACGTTTTACGCCTTCTTTGAGATAGCTTCCCATCCGCACGTAGAGGTTCTCCACATCTATGTGGGTAACCACTCCCTCCGTGATTTCACCAAAACGGAGAGGTTCTTCCATTGTACGGGTCTTTTCTTCAAGAAACTCCGTCACGCCTTTTACACTCAAGGTTTTGATCGGGCCTCTGAATCCCTGCCGTTTGTCCAGCTCGCGCAGGCCCGCTTCTATAGCGTCTCGACCCGCTTTGGTCATTTCCAAATCCACCGTGGTATATACCTGCAGGCCTTCCTTATATAGTGCATCAGCCCCGTACTTGGTCTCGATGTATCTCCTCACATGTTCAACGAAGTCCGGCGCTATTTTGGCGTATGGATTAATAGCAGCGGCTATCTTAACCTCTTCCCGGTTCGCTTCCTCGTATTGGTCGGCAGATATAAATCCGTCCTCCAGCATCCTCTTTAGGACGTAGCTCCTCCGCTCCAAAGACTTCTTCAAGTTCCTGCGAGGCGAGTTCATTGAGGGAGCTTTGGCTAGTCCGGCCATCATAGCGCATTCCGCTGTAGTCAGGTCTTTGACATGCTTGCCGAAGTAGGTGTCAGCAGCCGCTTGAACACCGTAAGCGGAGCTGCCTAGGTAAATCTGATTGAGATATAAATAAAGAATCTGCTCTTTAGACAAAGATCGCTCGATTCTCGTCGATAAAATTGCTTCCTTGATTTTACGTGTGAATTTTCTCTCAGGGGTAAGAAGAAAGGTCTTTGCAACCTGTTGTGTTATGGTGCTGGCCCCTTCTTTAAGAGACCCTGAAACCAGGTTCTTCTTGACCGCCCTCAGTATGGCCTCTTTGTCAACTCCGCTATGTCGCCAGAAATTCTTGTCCTCCGCCGCAACAAAGGCATCCTGGAGGGGCTTGGGGATTTGGTTTATAGGAACAATGAATCGTCTCTGATAAGCGAATTCCCCGATCAATTGACCTTGATCGGCATATAACCTGGTTACCAGGGGCGGGGAGTAATTATTGAGCTTCTCAATACTTGGTAGGCTGTGGGTAAAATAAAAGTAGCCCTGCACAGCCATTCCCACTGCACCGGATACAATCCCGATCACTGTCAATAACACTAACCTGGCGATCCCTCCAAAAAAAGATCCCCTTCTCTTGACGGTCTGCGTGCGACTGTACATTTCCCGAAAAGGGTTGTCCGGGGTCCGACTTCGTGTGGATACCTGGGTCACCGCCGGTCTCCTTTCCATATCTCTGGCCAGCGACTCTAGCACGGAAGCATTTTGCTGTCTATGGCTATAAATAAATAGAGATTAAATTTCAAAGTAATTCATCGTAAACATAATGTAACTTAACATATTAGCGTCTGCTTTCAGTCGCGTCTACGGTCAAACTAATTTATTTTACTGCATTTAACACAAAAATGGAATAGCCCGGATAACATGCCGTGACATTGACAAATTTTTAGTTCAGGCGAAACAGTTCTCTGAACGCACGGTGGTCGTCTTGTAACCTCTTATCATCGCAGGAAGGTCTCGGGGAGAAAAAGGGAAATCTGCGGAACATACGTGACCAAAATGAGACACGCTAATAGAAGGATCAGGAACGGGACCACTCCTCGGGAAACTTCCAATAGGCTCTTGTCCGTCAAACCCATAGCGACGAAAAGATTCAAGCCGAAGGGTGGTGTAAGAAAACCGTACTCAATCACCAGAACCATGATAATCCCGTAATGAATATAATCAATACCGAAACGATTGAGAGTCTCTACAAAGAGAGGAGAAAGGATAAGCATCGCAGAAACATTGTCCATCACGGTTCCCAGGGCCAAGAACAGTAAGTTTACCAGGAGCAAGAACAACCATCCACTGTTTACATGGGCCGTTACAAAATCGGCCACTTGCTGTGGTATCCTTTCTGCGGTCAGCAGCCATATCATTGTC
>CAIXMD010000354.1 GCA_903920415.1 uncultured Desulfomonile sp. | reverse complement strand
GAACGTCTATTGTCCCGGTCTCTAGACCCACCAATCTTATCATAGTATTGGGAAGAGGAACTCCCACCGTGCCTACCTTTCGTGTACCACGCCGAGGATTCATGGTGGCAAGGCTGCTTACTTCGGTCAGTCCGTAGCACTCCAGCATTTTTCCTTCTCCAACGGCGTCTTCCAACTGCCCAATCGATTCGACAGGAAACGGCGAAGCTGCAGACAGGCAAAAGCTTAACCTGGAAAAGTCCAACTTTCGGAAACCCGGTTCCTCGAGAAGCATCATATACAGAGAAGGAACGTTAACCAATATGGTAGGCTTGTACTTTGCCATCTCCTTTACTATGTGCTTGGTGTCTCTGGGATTGGGAATCAAGATCTGGACTGAGCCGATGAAGATTGTGCCCAGAGCCAGCGCCAATCCTGCTATGTGAAAAAGCGGAAAGGCTGAGAGAATAACCTCTTTGCCCAGCTCCATATTGAGCCAGCCGGTTACAATGGCCAGTTCAGTCATCATGTTGCGGTGGGTGATTATCGTCCCTTTAGGTGTCCCCGTAGTCCCGCCCGTATACATGATGAGACAGTGGTCTTCGGGCCTTACTTTGACTCCTGAAGCGCGATCAGGATATGTGGAGAGAATATCCATGAACTTTAAGAGCGTTTTGCCCTCAACAGGCCTTAATCTGCCGTGAGGCACTTTTTTCAGAATCCTGGCCGCCTTTTGCTTGATCCATGAAAGAAAATCCAGGATTCCCGTAGTCACTATCAGTTTCAAATCCGGAAGCTGATCTGATATTGACAGAAAGCGGTGCTCGAATATTGCGTCAAGTGTTACCAGGACTCGTGCTCGACTGTCTCCCAACTGGTAGGCAAGCTCTCTTGGAGTCAACAGAGGCGACACGCCGGACGCTGCGCAACCTGCTTTGAGAGCGCCTACCTGCGCAATCACATATTGCGGACTGTTGGGCAGGTTGATCCCAACCACGTCTCCGGGGAGAATACCGTTTTGAATCAAGGCTTGAGCAAATCGATTCGAATGTGCCATAAGTTCTTGATAACTTATCGTAACACCCAGGAAATAAATCGCCGGTTCTCTGGGAAACTCTGAAGCTATCCTCTCGATGTGTTCCACCAGAGTAATTTCAGGAAGTGTTATTTTGTGGTCCTGGCCCGGAGGATAGTGATTGAGCCAAGGCCTGTCATCATATTTCATCAGAGATCCTGACTCTTGTCCCAGTATAATCAGACATTGGATGACTATTGACCTGCGGCGTGTTATCTTAACAGAAAGGCATTTTTGCGGCAACGCCAACTGACACTATACCCGCATTTGCCTTGGAGGTCAGACTTTGAAAGTGTTACTGATTCACCCGGACAGTCCCAATAATGTGGGCATAGAGGATAAGAGCATAAGATTTATTGGTAAAAAGGCGTATGTACCCCCACTGGGCCTGATCACCGTTGCGGCGCTCTTGCCGGAACACTGGAGTGTTAAGCTCGTGGATTTGACCTTTCAGAAAATCACTTCCAAAGATTGGACCGAAAGCGATCTGGTTATGGTTTCGGGAACTATCCTTCAATATGGGGCTATTATAGACATCATTCGAGAAAGCAAGCGTCGGGGCAAGATTGTTGCTGTCGGCGGTCCCGGAGTGTTCCATTTTCATGAGGATGCCCTGAGAGCAGGCGCGGATTTCGTAATAAGAGGAGAAGGAGAAGTTACTGTCCCCCTGCTGCTTGAAAGTCTTGCCAAAAATGACCGCGGAATTGTTATAGAGAGCCAAAAAATGGCAGACATTACTCAAAGTCCAGTTCCGAGGTACGACCTTCTTGATATGAACGCGTATGTCGAAATGTCGATTCAGTTTTCTCGAGGGTGTCCTTTCCGTTGCGAATTCTGCGATGTCACGCTCATTTTCGGCCGTGCCATTCGCACAAAGACATCCCGGCAAGTGCTCACTGAATTGGAGAGGCTTTATCGCGCGGGATGGCGCAGACAAGTCTGGTTCGTAGATGATAATTTCATAGGCAATCCCACGAAGACAAAAACTCTGCTTCGGGACTTAATCTCTTGGAATGAAGCACACCATACACCCTTTGAATTCTTTACTTTTGCCTCTGTGAATCTGGCGGGTTTTCCAGAGTTGATGCAATTGATGGTCCGTGCCAATTTTACCAGGGTCTATCTAGGAATTGAAACTACCGATAAGGAAACATTGAAGGTAGCCCGAAAGTTTCAGAATGCTGCTACCGATATCGACGAGGCGTGCCGTAAAATCAACCGGGCGGGACTACAGATTATTGCCTTGACCATGGTGGGGTTTGATACGGAAAAACCCCATAGAGACCAGCGTGTAATCGAATTCGCAATGCGCAACAACATCCCGGAAATAGATGCTACGCTCGTCTATGCTTTTACTGGGACAGCTTTGTGGAATCGTTTGAAAAAGGAACGTAGACTGCTCAATGCTGACAATTATGAAACGACTGACTGGAAAAAACTCAAGATGAATTTCATTCCGACAAGGCCTGTTGATGAGATAATTCGTGAGTTCGTCAACATATATGAGGTGCTATACGAGCCCAAGCTTTACTTGGAAAGGTCCTACCGCCATCTCGCTCAAATGGATCCACCTCCAGCCGGAATACCTTTCAAGATGCCGGATCTTTTCGAGTTTATAGTCTTATTGAAAACAACGACGAGATGGGGGGTTTTTTCTCCGAACCGTCTCCAATTCTGGAAAATCATGGTGAAACTGTTACGCAACTTTAATCGTGCGAGATTTGCGCTTTTTATTCGCTCATGCGTAGTTTTGGAGCGCTATCTCTCAATGCGGGAGGACTTATCGAACCAGCTCAAGAATTGCGAGGTCGCAGCACAAGTCGATCATCCTCTGGAACGTTGCTCATAATAACTCTTTGTCTCATCAGGATCGCGTCCGGGCAGTACATAAATTCACCCAAACGAACGATAGCCTAGCGTACCCTGACTCCGTAAGAATCCTGCACCCCATATGCTGGACAGTCTATAATATTTCTCAGGTAAAAAATTACTTCTTGCGTGAGAAGTATTTGTTCAGTATATTGTATTCGCTCCCCGAAGGTCTCTTTGGAGTTGCTTCGGATGTGAGTTGTGTACAGTTTCCGTCAAGTTTCAAACCCTTGGATCGTTCATGCCAAGCTGAATCTCGGAAGCCCGGCCTTCGTGAGAGGTGGGGCGGCTATTGATTTGAAAGTGCTACCCAGGTCATGATGAACGATGTTCCGATCCGTCCTGCTGGAATGAATTAAAAGCGCGTTGATTAGGGATACGTGTCCCGGCGTGGAGCCGGTGGCGCCCAGTGTTGGACTACACTCTCAACTATTACAAGGAGGCGAATCATGTGGCTCGGT
>CAIXMD010000353.1 GCA_903920415.1 uncultured Desulfomonile sp. | reverse complement strand
TTAAAAAGATAGGAATTCTCGGATTCATACTGGTTGTCGTAGCTGCGACGGGTATGGTATGGGCCGAGACATTTACGGGGTCAATCCCAGCTCCCCAACCTACGGTGGTTCCTGCAGGAGCCCCGCCAGCAGCCTGTGTTGGTCCGGCGTGCCAAGCGCCACCAATGAGAAAGGTAGCGGCTCCGGTTTTTTGTGGCCCGCCGCCATCAAGACTGAAAACATCGATCCAGGTGAAAATGCAGTATCCCGAACCACCTCAGCCCCCAGTCTGTGGACCAACTTGTGGGCCTCCCCCCATTCCTGTGGCGGTGCCGATGTGGAGATTCATCGTTCCTTGGCCGCCGTTTGTTTACTATCTTCCCGTAGACTAAAACGGAAGGTAAACTGAACAACGAAAGCCCCCTGAACGGGGGCTTTTTTGTTCCATACTCCTCCCATGATCATTATCCCGGCAATCGATATAAAAGATGGCTCATGCGTACGCCTCAGGCAGGGCAGGTTCGATTCTGCCACGGTTTTCAACCACGACCCGGCAGGCCAAGCACGGCAGTGGGAAGAATACGGCGCGTCGCGAATTCACGTGGTGGATCTTAACGGCTCATCGAACGGTAAACCCTCTAACCTGAATTGTATCATAGAGATTGTCAAGGCGGTGCGCGTTCCGATCCAGGTTGGCGGAGGCATAAGAGATCACGACACGATCCGTATGTATCTCGATATCGGTGTCAACACCGTCATACTCGGTACTCTGGCGGCAAAAGACCCAACTAAGGTTATAGAATTATTAAATCTGTTCCCAGGCCGGATTGCCGTAGGAATTGACGCGAGGGCTGGAATCGTTGCGGTAGAAGGCTGGAAAGAATCGACTCACATCAAGGCCTTAGAGTTGGCTGCCCGCTTTGATTCTGCAACTCCTGCGTCATTTATTTATACTGACATCGATAGAGACGGGATGATGCAAGGTCCCAACATTGAGAGTACTCGGGAATTTGCCAGAAGCGCTTTGTCCCCCGTCATCCTATCTGGAGGTGTCGCTTCCATTGACGATGTCGCTTCCGCACTGCCCCTCCAAAACGATGGAGTCAATGGCATTATCGTAGGCAGGGCCCTTTATGATGGGAGAGTGGATCTCCGTAAGGCTATCGAATTGGCAGAGAAGAATAATGCTCGCTAAGAGAATCATTCCATGCCTGGACGTAAAGGATGGCCGTGTAGTTAAGGGAGTGAATTTCATTAATTTCAGAGATGCCGGTGATCCTGTAGAGAATGCCAAGTATTACGATTCCGAAGGGGCTGACGAGCTAGTTTTCCTTGACATCACGGCTTCGCACCAAAGACGAAAGATTATCCTGGATGTTGTTGCGCGCACGGCCGAAGAAGTATTCATGCCGCTCACCGTCGGAGGAGGGGTAAGAACCACAGCCGACATTAGGGAACTTTTGAATGCCGGAGCAGACAAAGTTTCTCTTAACACGGCTGCTGTGCAGAATCCTGATATTATCCGAGAATCCTCGCTTATGTTCGGAAGTCAGTGCATTGTTGTTGCTATAGACGCGCGCAGATCGACCAACACCCCGTCAGGCTTCGAAATCTCAATACATGGAGGTCGTACCATGACGGGTATCGACTGCCTTGAATGGGCGGATAGAGTCGAGCGTTTAGGTGCGGGTGAAATACTTTTGACGAGCATGGATACTGACGGGACGAAAGACGGGTACGATATTCCAATGACTCGGGCCGTAACAGACATTGTGGGAATCCCGGTGATAGCATCGGGAGGTGCAGGAACTCCTGAACATTTGAGAGACGCAGTGCTCAAGGCTAATGCGGATGCGGTACTGGCAGCCTCCATTTTTCATTACAGGGAAATTCCTATCAAACAACTAAAAAAATATCTTGCGGCGGAAGGAATTCCTGTACGGCCGTGACGAACTTACCTAAGCCTTGACCGCTCATTTCCTTTCAAGCGTTTTGACACGTGAGATTGGTCCCGTAATGCTTCAACTTCCTCCTTTGCCTCAGCCTTTACAGACAGTGTGACTCATGCGCTCTGAAACACTTTCGGATATTGTTTTTGATAGCATGACATTCCTCGAGTTGCCTGCCGTTCTGGAAGAGCTTGAATCACATGCTCTCTCGGAGCCAGGTCGGAGAAAAGTCCTTTCAATTGAGCCTGAAGACGATTTGCATCTCGTCAAAGCCAGCCTAGACTTAGTTTGCGATCTTCAAGACATGCTGAGACTACATGGACCCTTGGGACTTGGGCAGCTTGTACCCATGGAGGGGCTATTTCGAAGACTGGAAAATCCATCGTCTATTCTCGATTCAGAGGAAATTCTTGCTGTGGGCGATCTTCTGGCAATTACTGATTCGACTCGGGGTAAGGTGGAGGATTTAGGGGATAGATTCAGGCGACTCAAGGATTTCACCGGCAATATTGTGACTCTGGGATCCCTCAGGAATCGTATTTCACGAACGATCGACGAACATGGAGCTGTCCGTCCTGACGCAGAACCTTCGCTTTTTCGTATCCATGAACGCATGAGAGCGGCGCGTGGCTATATCAGAAAAAGTCTTGAGGGTTTCGTGAATGACAGAGACCTGGCCCGTATCGTTCAGGAAGACTACGTCACTTTGAGGAACGACCGTTACGTCATTCTGCTGCGGCCGGAGTTCAAAGGACTGCTGGATGGAATAATCCATGATCACTCGCGCAGCGGCGCTTCGGTTTATGTTGAGCCTTTTCAGGTGGTAGCGCTCAACAACCAGGTCGCCTCACTCGTAGACGAGGAGAGAGCGGAGATACGCAAGATCTTTCAAGCCTTGACTGAGGAAATTCGTGCTGCAGTAGATGTACTCCATAGTAATTTTGAGACCCTTGTCCTCCTGGATACTTTTCAAGCACGAGCTTTATATGCTGAAACTACTTCGTCCAAATATCCGGAGTTTGTTGACGATGGATTCCGCATTCTGGGTGCTCGCCATCCGTTGCTCCTGGCAGCCGGGGAATTGGAAGTAGTCCCAATGGACGTGATACAAGAGTCCGGAACTACAGCTACTATCATCAGTGGGGCGAACATGGGAGGGAAGACGGTTGCTTTGAAGATAGCAGGCCTTTTTCCCCTCATGATCAGGTGCGGGATGCTGGTTCCTGCAGAAGAGGGAACCAGGATTCATCCCTTTATGCGTATTATGGCCGACATAGGTGATGACCAGGACATTCGGGAACGAGTTTCATCCTTTTCCGGGCACATGCTTCGGATTAAGACGATCTTGGAAACTGCTTCAGCAGGGGACCTCGTGCTACTTGATGAGCTGGGAGGGGCTACGGACCCTGAAGAGGGGGCCGCTCTGGCAATGGCAATTATAGATGAGCTTATCGAGAGACACACAAGGGTTGTCGTGACCACGCACCTCTCTCATCTGAAGGCCTATGCCCTAGGCAGATCTGATGCAAAAAACGTGAGCGTAGAATTTCATCCGCGTACACTTAGACCTACATTCCGCCTGCTCTACGATTTGCCGGGAGAATCACACGCCATAATGACGGCAGAGTTTATTGGTCTCGATCAAAGAGTTTTGAATACTGCCAAGAGATACTACGACGCATCTGCTGGTGGCAGTACAAAGCTGATAAGAAACTTAAAGGAAGAGATTGATCGCGTGGAGGGATTACGCCGAGATCTTGAACAAAAGAAAAAGATACTTGATAACGAACTCGACCAAATTACTTCTCAGAAGGCTGAAATTGTCGAAGAGTTCCGCATAGAGTGTCTTCAGATGATACGTAAAGCGGAGAAACAAATTGCTGGTATTCAGAAATCTTTGAGGGATGGGGCTCTCGAGAGCAGAGTAAGGCCCCGTGACGCTTTATTGCGGATAAAAGAGGAGATGGTCGCTAAGTTAGAGACCCCCTTGGAAAAAGTTCCAAAGGGGCCGGAGGTCGGGTCGATAGTTATACTTACCACACTCGGTAAGGAAGGCACAGTTACAGCGGTCTTTGACAATGGACGGCGGGTGGACGTTGCTGTGGGGAAATTGACTGTGAAGGCCCATGTGTCCGACCTAGTCCGGGTGCGCGGGGGAGAAGAGAAAAAAAAATCTACAAAAAAAGTACGTATTGGGGTAGATATCCCCATTGCCACTCCAATGTGGGAGGTGAAAGTTATCGGCCTCCGGGTTGAAGAGGCCCTTCCAGTTGTCGAAAAAGCCATTGATGAAGCGCTCCTGGGAGGTCTTCCTTCAATAAACATTATTCATGGTCGGGGGACTGGTCGCCTCAAGCAGGCCGTCAGGGATTACCTATCCCGGCATCCGCTGGTACGTGACTTCCACGGAAGCAATCCCAGCCGCGGAGGTGAGGCTGTCACCGAAGTTGAGCTTGCGACAGACTAATATTTCCTAGGGAAGCCTTACTTTTGTATGGAGAAATTTTGAGAGATACTCCGAGTTGTAACCCTTTAGATTATTTCACGGCAAGCGTACGGTTCGCAGGAAAAATTGGTTGGGATAGTCTGTAGCTCGTGTAGTAGTGTTTTGCCCCATCGTCGATCATCGAATGAGAGAGCCTACTAAATGAAGTATGCTGGCAATTTTTTGCTGATCGACCTGAGAATGCGCTGAGTCTTGGGGTCCTTCCGAAGCTTTTGAAAGACAGAACAGATAGAATAGGGAATCATGCGAATTCCGGAATCAAAAATTGCTGAAGTGGCATCAGCTACGGACATAGTTCAAGTTATTTCAGATTATGTCCACCTGAAGAAAGCCGGTAAAGATTATCGGGGGATTTGCCCATTTCATGGGGATAAGGATCCCTCTTTTTACGTATCGCCCCAGAAAGGCATTTTCCACTGTTTCGGATGTGCTATAGGCGGCAGTGTGTTCAATTTCATAATGAGAATCGAGAACATCTCTTTCCTGGAGGCCGTCCGGACCTTGGCACGTCGCTTCGGGGTTCCATTCCATCTGGAGGACACAGTTAGGGCCGGAGCTGATGAAAAAGAGCTGCTTTTCAGTGCACTTGAAACTGGGAGACTTTACTTTGCAGCAAACCTGGCTTCTCATGAAGCGGCAAGACAATATCTCTTCGACCGGGGCATTCTCGAAGAGTGGATTGCGATTCTGGGGTTAGGGTTCGCCCCCGACTCGTGGGATGGGATTCATAATCATCTCAGGAAAGAAGCCGTGACTCCTGGTGATGCAGTCTCGGCTGGGCTGATCCGAGAGCGCACCAGCGGAGGATACTACGATTATTTTCGCTCTCGGATAATGATTCCGGTCAGAAACCTCAACGGTCAGCTTGTGGCGTTCGGCGGAAGAATTCTTGGTGAAGGGGATCCAAAATATCTAAACTCTCCTGAGTCTCCTATTTTTCATAAGAAAAATATTCTCTATGGCCTAGATACGGCCAAGGAAGCGATTCGACGTGAGGGTAGTTGTGTAGTTGTTGAGGGCTATTTTGATCAGATATCCTTAAAAATGAGAGGTTTTGAAAATTCTGTTGCTCCTCTGGGTACTGCGTTCGGAAGCGAGCAGGTCAGGATTATCAAAAGGTTTTGCGGAAAAATAATCACGGTCTTCGACTCCGATGAGGCAGGATTAAGGGCTCTCAAGAGGTCAATTCCATTTTTCTTGGCAGAAGGGATGGACCCTTATTGCGTGGTCCTTGACAAAGACAAAGACCCGGACGAGGCGATAAGAAGGTTAGGCGCCAGTGCTTTTCGTCGAATCTTGGACCGAGCAGCACCCACGATCGATTTTTTTTTGGATAGCCTCAATTCAAAATACGATTTGAATACGATTCAAGGAAGAAATCTTGCCATCGAGGAATGTCTGCCCATACTCAGAGAGGTTGCCGATTCCAATGAGCGGGATTATTTTATAGAAAGATTCTCTTCTCGAACCAGGATTCGTGAGGACCGACTAATGCGAATGCTGAAGGCTCGTGTTGGAAGAAGTGCTGATAAACCCAAGAAGGATGATGCAAAAGGCCTATTCGATTTTCCGGCCGATGAGAGAAACGTTGTCAGAGGGATGTTGCTTCTGGATGGGTTTATTGACCAAGTAGCCCACAGTGGGGTGTTGAAAGACCTTGAAGATCCTGTTTTGTCCGGCCTTGCACGCCGGATGATTGATTTTGCAGGTCGGACACGGAAATTTAATTCCTGCGATTTTCTTAACTCCATAGAAGATAACGACTTATCTTCTATCGTAGCCAAATGGCTGAAGCCTCGACCAGAGGAGGATGACCTCAGGCCCGAAGTGGACGGCGCCCTAACTGTCCATGAATCGCTGGATTATATTAGGCTGCGAAAGCTTGAGAAACGCAAAGTTGAAATCAAAGAACGAATGAAGAAATGTCCTCCCGGTGAAGATGAATATAATCTTTTGGCACAGGAGTTATTGTCGATCGGCAGGCGCTTGCACCGGTAATCACGGCAGACAGAGAAATAGCTTAAAAGGAGAAGTCCTCTTATGACCGAAGCAAAGACTTCGTTGGAGTTTAAAGAACTATTCGATCTCGCTCGGAGCAGGAAGTATCTGACATATGACGAGATCAATGTACTCCTGCCCTCCCACGTGGTTGGTGTACCGCACATAGATGAACTTCTCATAAAAATTATGGCGGATTACAATGTGGAGCTTGTTGCTTCCGAGAAGAAGATCCCCATTTCCGAAAAGAAGTCGAGGGACCATGAGGAAGACAAACCCGAAGACGATGATGATGAAGATATAGCTTCAGATCCTGAATCAGTAGTACGGGGTAACGATCCGGTAAAAATGTATCTTCACGAAATGGGATCGGTCTCTCTCCTTACACGAGAAGGGGAGGTGGAAATTGCTAAGAGGATTGAGCAGGGAGAGCAACAAGTTTTTAGCATAATCATAGAATGTCCCGTAACAATCAAAGAAGTCCTCGCCTTGGGAGATAAACTTCAGAAAGGGACTATCCGCCTGAAAGAGGTTATTCGAGGTTTTGAGGAAGAGGAAGTTCCGGACGGAGACGATTCTACGCATGTCGAAAAGGTGCTCAAGCTCATTGAGGACATGAAGGAGTTTGATGCCAAATATCATGCTCTGTTAGACAAGCGCAATTTCTTGCCTGCTGATGCTGATGACAATCTTGTTAGTGAAGCTGAAGCGGAAGTCGAAGCTTGTCGTGAACTTGTGGTGACTTGCCTTCGTAACATCAACCTCAATAGCAATATGATCGGACATATAGCTGGAAAGCTTAAATTCCTGGTCCAGAAGTTGGAAGCCGCTCGAGATGAGTTATGGGGTGTGGAGTACGAGCTGAAAATGCCGCTGGACAAAGCCCAGGAAAAGTTTCGATTCCTCAAGGGAATCATGGAAGAGAAAAAATCCCTGAAGAAGTACACCAATCTGTCACCTCAAAGGCTATTGGACCTTGAAAAGAAGCTTGAAAACGGATTGCGGAAGATCCAAAAGCTGAGGGCAGAGGCAGGGATGGACGAAGAAAACCTGATAAAGGCTCTCGAATTATGCCAGCAGGGCGAGTACCTTGCCCGAAAGGCCAAGAGCGAGCTTGTTCAGGCAAATTTGCGTCTTGTGGTGAGCATAGCAAAAAAATACACGAATCGTGGCCTTCAGTTTCTCGACCTCATCCAGGAAGGGAATATCGGTCTCATGAAGGCGGTGGACAAGTTCGAGTATCAGCGTGGCTACAAATTCAGCACCTATGCCACATGGTGGATCAGGCAGGCCATAACAAGGGCTATTGCGGATCAGGCCAGAACCATACGCATTCCTGTGCACATGATAGAAACCATCAACAAGCTCATTCGGACATCCAGGTACTTAGTTCAGGAATACGGACGTGAGCCTACGCCGGAGGAGATTGCCGATAAAATGGAGTTTCCGCTGGAAAAGGTTCGCAAGGTACTAAAGATAGCCAAGGAGCCTATATCCTTGGAGACTCCCATAGGAGAAGAAGAAGATTCGCATCTGGGA
>CAIXMD010000352.1 GCA_903920415.1 uncultured Desulfomonile sp. | reverse complement strand
GTATTGGCTTGTGAGAAACGGGGCGAATTATGAAGCACATCCTAGTGGTGGATGATGAGAAGCATATCTGCCAGCTTTACAAGAGCGAACTTGAGGATGAAGGGTACTCCGTGGCCATAGCCGCCTCCGGAAAAGATGCTTTGGAAGAGGTTGAACGCAATCCTCCGGATCTCATAGTACTTGACATCCAGATGCCTGGAATGGACGGAATCGAAACCCTGGAAACGCTCTTGGGCAGAGATAAAGGAATTCCGGTCATCTTGAACACGGCATACAGCCACTACAAAGAAGATTTCACCACTTGGGGCGCCGACGCTTACGTCACCAAGTCTTCAGACACTTCCAAACTCAAAACGGAGATCAAAAGGTTGATCGGAGAATGACTCTTAAGGACGACATGAAAAACACCCTGTGCGTGTTGATGGCCGGAGGCAAGGGTGAGCGGCTCCATCCCCTGACTAAAGCCAGGGCAAAACCGTCGGTACGATTTGGCGGTATCTACCGAATCATCGATTTCACACTCTCCAACTGTCTTAATTCAGATATTCGGAGAATATATGTGCTGACCCAGTACCGATCGGTCTCTCTGGATCGCCACATTCGTTTGGGATGGAGCATTTTTAATCATGAACTCGGTGAATTCATAGAATGCGTCCCCCCTCAACAAAGAAACGTCGACCGATGGTATCGCGGAACTGCCGACAGCATCTACCAGAACATATACATCCTCCAAAGAGAAAGACCCGAAAGAGTGCTGATCCTCAGCGGCGATCATGTTTACAAGATGAACTACAACGACATGCTGGCTTTTCACATGGAAAAGAATGCCGAACTGACTGTTGCAGGTGTTGAAGTGCCTCGTTCGGAAGCCGTTGCGTTTGGAGTCATAGGGAGCGATGACGATTTTCGTATCACGACTTGGGAAGAAAAGCCATCAGACCCGAAACCGGTTCCGGGAAAGCCTGATAAATCTTTCGTATCCATGGGGGTCTACATTTTTGATACTGAGGCGCTGGTCAAGAACGTAATCTCGGACGCCAAAGATACCTCGTCTTCTCATGATTTCGGCAAGGATGTTGTTCTCAAAATGATACGTTCCAATAAGGTTTTTGTCCACAACTTCAAAGAAGCAAACAACGAAAATGGTCGATATTGGAGGGACATAGGAACGCTGGACGCTTACTGGGAGGCAAACATGGACCTGTGTTCAGAGGTGCCGCAGTGTAATTTGTCCGATGACAAATGGCCCATTCGAACTTACCAGGAACAAGTACCACCCGCAAGAATTGTGGTTCCCGTCGATAGTCCGGAATACGGCCATGACAGAGCGACAGTTGTGGATTCAATAATATCAGGAGGTTGCGTAATATCCGGTGGTACCGTGAGACGCTCCGTCCTGTCTCCCAACGTCAAGGTTGAGGATGGTGGTGTTGTTGAAAATTCGGTCCTCCTAGATGGAGCCTGCATTGGCAAGGGAGCTAAGGTGCGCAAGGTCATCCTGGACCATAATGTTTTCGTTCCTGACGGAGTCTCCATTGGCTACGAAAGAGAGCAGGATAAGAGCCGGTTCACAATGTCTCCGAATGGAGTGGTTATTGTGCCTCGAGGAATGAGCCTCTTGTAGTTACCGTGAGTCACCCGG
>CAIXMD010000351.1 GCA_903920415.1 uncultured Desulfomonile sp. | reverse complement strand
TGAATCAAGGCCTGGATTCGCCGGTGCAGAGGCTGCGGGCCTGTTTGATATCTGGAGGTCGGCAGGACATCGTTTCGGTGTAATCGGGGGTTGGCGACGGGAATACTGGTGGTATAACAATCAAGGAACCGGTGTCGAAAACCCCGACGTCTGGTCTCGGGATAAAATCACTACAAACATTCCTTTCTTGGGTCTCCAAGCCGCGATGGCGTATCCGGGTTGGCAGTCAACCCTTGAATTCCTGACATCCCGTTTCATCTCCAAGACTATAAACGGTTCGGTGAGACAACTCCAAGATTTTGCGGAATACCACTGCAGCGCCCGGAATGGAGTATTGCTTGAAGCCCGGATACAAGGCATGGCTAATATAACGAACAGTCTTTTGGTTGGACTATTCGGACGGTTCACTTATCAGAATGTGTCCGGGGTTTTCGATGCGTTCACAAACTCTTCTGTGAAACACTCGCTGGATGTACATGTTGTGGAGAACACTCTAACGTTAGAGTTGCAACTGACGCTTTTTTTCTAGTAATGATAGGTTGTTAACGACCTGAATTGCCCATATCATCGTCTGAGTATTCCCATCTGTCTTTCCAATATCGCCTCATTGATTCGGTAATAGACCAAGGCCCCATAGTAATTCGCCTTGCTGCGAACATAATCGTTCTCGGCTATGAGGACTTCGGTAAAACTCACGTCGCCTTGCTGGTATCTCATCTGAAAGAGCCTGAAGTTTTCGGATCGAGTGGCAACCATTCTCCGGTAATCATTAATATTCCCTTCGGAGTTTTTCATGTCGAGATAAGCGATCTTGACATTCTGAGAAATGTTTTGAACCAGCCTCTGTCTCGCCAGTACCAGTTCGTTTACCGCTTCTCTTTTTTGCTTTACCGTTGAATTGTTCCTGAAAATATTGAAAGTCCATGTGAGCACTCCTGTGAGCGTCCAATCGTTGTTGCCCTCCGGATCGAGAACGTTCCAGTCATCATTCGATCGGTTCCCTACGGCCGTCAGGGAAATGCTCGGCAACAAAGATGCGCTGGCCGACTTGGTGTCCTCAATCCCCTGTCGGATTAAATTAGTAGCCTGGACGATCTCATCACGGTTGGACAGGGCAATATTATAAATCTGCGGCACGTTGTAAGGATTCGATCTCTTCTTGTAATCCTGCTCTATTTCGATAGGAGTTTCGGGAGGGTTGGAGAGGAGGTTGTTCAGCCTTGCCCTGGCTGCTTCGATATCTCTTATAAATCCCCTTTGCTCCACGTAAGCCGCATAGAGTTGACCTTCGGTTGACAGCACGTCGGTCCTGGTTACTGTCCCTGCCCTAAGAAATTTTTCATTGAGATTCTTGAGTTTTTCGAGGTTGGATATGGACTCACGGACCACTTCGAGTACGAGTTCTGCGAGCATCATGCTGTAATACGCCTGGTATGCCTCGAGAATGAGGTCTTGCCGATCGACCTGCAACTGCAACTCTGAATTGGTCACTTGTAGTTTCGCTATATTGTCGTCGCTCACCGTCTTTCCACCCTGGTAAATAGGCTGGGTTACGGTCACAGCGCCTCTAAAGCGCTTCCATGGATCGACCCTGTAGGGGTAAAATGTTTCGGGGAAATTATTATTGGACTGATTTTTTCTTTTGTTCCGTGACAGGTGGTCACTCAGACCAAATCCACCCCCAACTGCGTACCTGTTCCATGTCCCAGCGTAGTCGACCGTGGCCGATGGGAAGAAATCTGAATACAGTGCTTGTTCTTCCCACACCCTTTGCCTGATCCGTGCGAGGGCTTCC
>CAIXMD010000350.1 GCA_903920415.1 uncultured Desulfomonile sp. | reverse complement strand
TACCGTACCCATTGTCGGGTTGAGAAGCCCTAACATGAGCTTCAACAACGTAGTTTTCCCGCCACCATTCGGTCCCACAATCGACACGAAGTCTCGTGGAGCGACCATCAGGCTTACCCCCTCGAGAACATTGTGTCGGTTATAGGAAAAGTTCAGGTCTTGGATGACGACTACGGGGTTTTCCTCCAATTTCATCTCCCACACATATGGAACTAAGGGCTATTTCTCTCATTAAATGGATTTTTTTGTCCAGCCAAGGCGCTCTCAACTTTTCCGGCAACTTCTCTCATGTTTTTAAGATAGTCTCTTGCAAGGGGATCAAGTGCAACCACAGCACCGCCGATAGCCTTAGCCAGGGACTCTGCACTCTTCTTGGAAAATTGGGGCTGAACAAAAATCACTCGCACCTCATCTTTCTTGGCTTCTCTTATGAGGGCAGCGAGATGTCTTGCGCTGGGCTCCTTACCCCCAGTCTCCACCGACACCTGTTTCAAGCCATAGGAATCGCCGAAGTAACCGTAAGCTGGATGGTACACGTAAAATTTTTTCCCTCTGACGGGTCCAAGGACTCTGGACAACTGAGAATCCAACTCGTCGAGTTCAGCCTGGAATTCCTGCGAGTTGTTCCGGTATTCCAACGAGTGGGATGGATCAAGACTGCTCAAGGCATTGGCGATGTTGGCAATCTGCACCTTAACCATTTTGGGATCCATCCAGATATGGGGGTCGGTCTCTGCTCGTTCGTGTCCTTGGCCGCCTTGTGTATGGGCATGTTTATCGTCTCGGTCTCCATCGTCCGGGGCATGCTTTTTATAGCCGTTTCCAGGGCTTTTCGCCTCATCATGGTGTGAGCGTTCTCCGTGATCGTGCTCTTCACCTTCCTGCATGACCCGGAAAGTTATGCCCTTGGCAGTGTCCACCACCTGCAGATTGTTGAACGTTGAGCTGATCTTTTTTACAAGGGCGACTTCAAAAGGCAGTCCTATTCCGAAGAAAACCTTGGCCTTGGCCAGTTCGGCCACCATTTTCGGTGAAAGCTCGTATGTGTGTGCATCCTGTCCTGGTCCGACCAACACACTGACGTCCACATGCCGCCCTCCCACACGTTCAACAAAATATGCCTGAGGCAATATACTGACGAATGCCTTGACTTTCTCCGGCATCTGATCGGTATCGCCAAGGAGGGGACTTGTAATAAGAGTAATCAACGTGATTGCGAGTGTGCGGGTCAAAAGAATTTTCATAAGCTTGTCTCACCACAATAATCTATCTTTGGATTATTTTGAACCTTGAGAAGGAACCATTCTCAATGACCATCATGGACGTGGTCATGGCTGCAAACGAGGTGAATGGCTTCGCATTCTTCGCACTTGTCAACATGATGGGCCCTGGAAAACTTTTCCCAGTGGGACTTCTGGTTGGGAAACAGTATCCCTGTTCCCCTGCACAAAGGGCAAACACTATCGAGAGCTGCGAGAATGGCTGCTCGAATGAATTCGGACCTGTTGGGAATACCGTTCATGGCCTCTTTCAAAGACTCGGAAACCTTAAAAGTAATAACTTCTTTGCCATTCGACATATTTCCCTCTTCCTCCGGCTTTGAAGCACAGATCTATTGAGGTCTTCCCCCAATTTCTTTTGCCGAGTAACCATTGTATCTTCCTTTCCGCGCCCGCAGGCGTGTCGGTGTGGCTATTTTCCCGAGTATGCCTCGGGTTGTTCCGCACTCGGTCATTTTGCCTAGGTGTCTGGAGGGTCTGAACGTATTTTGTTTCGTGTTTTTTTCATATTTGTCTCCAGCGGCTTATGGTTCTGGGAAAAGCGCGCGCAATAAGGTTGTTGCCCAGTTCTCGAGGAAGAACGGCACCAGCATTGGAAGCACACAGGACCGATGAATGAGATGTCAGCCATGTCCGGGTTGAATTATCCCGACGGTCCGGGAATTGTAAAAGGAGTTACCGGTGGAACGAAGCCTGCTCTCGGGTCCACAAAGATCGAGGGAGACAGCCCCAGTATAGCCAG
>CAIXMD010000349.1 GCA_903920415.1 uncultured Desulfomonile sp. | reverse complement strand
TGCGAGGCGAGAAATGCAATAGAAGCCTATTGCGTGAATCATGGCGGATGTCCTAAAGACGGATACTGCAATTTTCCGGACGGCAGCTTCTGTGAGCTTCGCTCCTTTTACAACGGCACCTGTCCGGGACGAGAATACTACGAGCAGGCCTTGTGGATGACAGAGGCCTACAACTTCCTTTACAGCGACTGGGGATACAGCCCAATGCCTAATATGTACCCGGATAATTACCCCTATTACTATCGGCCAACTTATGCACCGGGATATGGCATGTAGTGACTTCTCCCCGCCCTGAAGGACGGGGCTTCTAGCCGTTGATTGGCAGAGATTGAAGTCCCAATCTCAAAATGTTTATGGCTGCATTCCAATCTCGATCCAGAGATAGCCCGCACCCGGAGCAATTATGGACTCGGTCAGCCAAAGTTTTTTCAACCAGGATACCACACCTTGAACACATCTTAGAAGTGTTTCTCGGATCTACCAGGACGACAATCGAACCAGCATTTGCAGCTTTGTAGGATGTCACAGTCACCAGCATATTCCAAGCCACATCTGATATGGATTTAGCAAGGCAGTGGTTTTGAAGCATGTTCTTGATGTTCAGATCTTCAAAAGCAATCAGACCAAACCGGTTCACTAGACCCCGGCTGACCTGATGAGCAAATTCGTATCTCTTGTTAGCGATCCTCTCATGGACCCGTTCAACTACCTTTAAGGCTGCTTTCCTCTCAGGAGTACCTTTAGCAGCTTTTGAGAGCTTCCTTTGGACCCTCGCGAGTTCCTTTTCCTCATCCCGGAAAAACCTTGGATTAGGGATCTTCTCACCATTGGAGAGAGTGGCAAAGCTCGCCAAGCCTACGTCTATGCCGACGATTGACCCATCTTTCCAGGGAGGTTTAGGCAGATCATCGAGTTCAACTGAGAAACATGCAAACCATTTTCCGGTTGGCGCTCTGCGAATCGTCAGGCGCTTGATCCTGCCTTCGATCTGTCTATGAAGCTTGATCTTGATATCTCCGATTTTAGAGAGATGGAGCTTTCCAGAGTCTAGCTTGAATCCCTTCTGAGGATAGGTGAACGAGTCGTACCAACCTCTTCCCCTAAACCGAGGATATCCAGGTTCCTCACCTGCCTTAACCCGTCTGAAGAAAGCCTTGAAAGCCAGATCTACCCGTTCCTGGACGTTCTGAAGAGTTTGGGAAAAGACATCGCTTAATTCCGGTTTGTCAGATTTCCAATCAGGTAGGAGCGCATTTGTCTCATATTTTGAAATCGATTTGCCTTCCTTTTCAAAGGAATCTTTTCGATATGCTAAGGTCTGGTTGTATGTCCAGCGGCACAAGTCTAAGGTTCTCTCCATCATGGTCCTTTGGGACTTGGTTGGATAGATCCGGTACTTGTACGCCTTAAGCATAGAACTATGTTAAGCAGTTGATTGTATTTAAGGATATTGGCGTAACGGGTGGGGTACGATTCATCCCCGGCCTAAAGACCGGGGCGTTCTCTACCCCTACACCCCACGCCTGTAATATGCGTCAACTACCCCACCCTAAAGGATGGGGGCTCCTTGACCCCTTAACCCCACTAGTTGAAGCGTTTTATGGGCAGGGCAAGGTCAAAACGGAGGTATCTCCCACAATCGTTTCCGATCTTATCTGCGCGTAGCCCATGTATGTTCCGCCCATTATGAAGGACGGCACGGTCTTGGCATTCTTCTGCACCCGTTGGCCGATCCTGGCGGTCCCCTGGATCTCGGAGCTGATCTCATAAACGGAGAAGCTGTCATTCTGGTAAATCTTGGTATCCTTTATGAGGTCTTTGTCGATGTTGTAGTTCTCAGAAAAGACCGAGCCCACCTCGTAATTCTTGGCGCAGAGAGCATTTCTAAGGTCGCTTTGTGTGAGGGGGGGAGTGTAGGGCCGGTAATCATAATTGGCAGAGATGGTGAGGGATGCCTCATCCCTATTCGAGTCCCGGTAGACCTCTGAGTCGATGGTTCTGGTGGCCATTCCGCTTCCACTTGTGGTGAGGGCGATCTTCTGCCCTTTAAAGCCGGTCTTGGTCTGCAAGATTCTCGACTCTTCCAGGTAGCCGTTGACGAATATCCAGGAATGCTCCGTGAAGTTCTGAGCTAATCTATCCTTTGTCGTGGCCTTTGCATCAACTGCATTTACGGCAGCCATATTGGCAGCGATGCAAGCAAAAACTAGCAGCATCGCGAAAAGCATCCATCTCATCTTTGCGCCTCACCCACTTACGTACAGGCAATGGCGCATTGAAATATAAATGTGATCCTGGAAATGCTCACGCGCGCGCCTGGGCAGCCGGGCGGACGGGGCCGCCCACGGCATCGAGACCATCTTGGCCCAGGAGCGCTGGCCTTGCGACAATCGTGCTCAGGGATGGGAAGATGCGGGAGAGGGATGGGCGGCGGGCAGCTCGCATCATCCGCAAGCTCTGGTAGAGGGGTTGAGGAGAATGGGCGAGCAGGTGACAAGCTCCTGCGCGGGCGAAAGATGAGCATACGTAGGTATCTGAGCAGGAAGTGAAGAAGATGTCAGAGTCGAGTCAATCGCTATTCTGGCAGACGGAGTCATCGTCAAAGATATCCTCCAGGCGCTTTTTGAGCGTTTCGTACTCCTCTTTGCTGACACGCCAGACAACTTTGCCCTGCATGTTGACAGCGCCGCCGTAAGGGAGGTCATACCGTATCATTTCACGCCGATCTTCCATATCAATCCCTTTACGTTCTTTAAATATTTAGATGTTTAGTGCGGGGGACGGGAGTCGAACCCGCGAACACCTTCGTGACAGGGTCCTAAGCCCTGCGCCTTTAACCACTTGGCAACCCCCGCGTTTGTGCCTTCCT
>CAIXMD010000348.1 GCA_903920415.1 uncultured Desulfomonile sp. | reverse complement strand
CTTTACTTTTTTCAACACATCAATAATGTGCTCCGTATCGAGCCGCTTGGTGTAATCCGCATCTAAGAACGCCTTACGGATCTTTCGGTCTATTCCTATGACGTAGGTAGCGGGAATGGGCAGCTCAAATGTCTCATCTCCATTGATCTTGGAGATATCTTTGCCAAACCCGGCGTAGATTGCCCTCAACTCCAAAGGGAGCTGTCTCCTCTTCTCTATTAGACACGTCTATCGTTTTCAAGTTTGGTGCATTATGCACCATTCACACGTTCTAAACAGTGCATTATGCACCCAGTATCGCTGATTTCACGATCTGGCTAATCCTGCGTTCGCTACTGTCCGAAAGTGTTCCAAGCACATCAAAGAGTTTGGCACATAGTTTGCTTATTATCAAGCTGGAGTCGACGATGAAGATTGCTATTCCGGAACATCAGGGGCGTGTCGCGCCGGTGTTTGACACGTGTGGACGTATGCTGATCTTCGCCCGGGACGAGAACAGAGAGGTTCTGGTCGCGGAGCAAGACTGGTCGACAGTATCTCGTCAGGCTAGGGCGGTTCGACTCAAAGAGCTTGGGATCGATGTGTTGCTCTGCGGAGCAATCAGTTGCGTGATTGAGGATCAGATTCATGGGCAGGGGATAAGGCTCGTCGCATGGTTGGCCGGAGAGGTAGCGACGATCCTTAAGGCCTATAGAGAAGGCCGTGCTATGAACCCTGAGTATGCGATGCCGGGTACGTTCGTGTGCAGGCAGCGTCGGCAAATGAGGCAGGGGAGCAGAGGCCAATGGAATCAGAGAGTTAATTTCAAAACAAAGGAGAAGAATCCCTGTGGGTCCAGTTGACCCTGATTCAGAAGTCTCATTGGCATTCCGACAATTGGCTCTGCAAATCGTGCATGCAGTGAACAACCATAAAGGGGCGGACTTGTATTGAAGCCTCAAAATCAACTATTTGAAATAGTAAGGAGATTGCCGTACATGTTTCCCAAAACCATAGCCGTACCGTCCATGGATCCCGGAGGACTGGAAGCAGTGCGTTCAGGGCACTTCGGGCATTGCGATGCTTTTACGTTAATACGCGTCGAGAACGGAGAAATCCGCGACGTATCCATTGTCAATAACCCTCCCCATACACAAGGAGGATGCCAAGCCCCGGTGAATTTGCTCCACCAGAGTCAGGCAGATGCCTTGATAGTAGGTGGAATAGGCATGAGGCCGCTGATGGGATTTCAGCAGGTGGGAATCGAGGTCTACTACGGTCCTGAAGGTGAGACGGTAGGCGCGGTTATCGACCATCTGCTCCAGGGCAAGCTGGAATTGATACAAGCGAACCAGGTTTGCGGCGGAGGCCAATTTTGAAACGTGTCACCCGGAGGTTGTCATGAAAATCGCAGTAACGTCAATGGGAAAAGAGATTGACTCCCAGGTGGATCCTCGTTTCGGCCGTGCACAGTACATCGTGATCCTCGATCAGAGCGGAACCGTCCTGGAGGCTGTTGACAACTCGCAGAACCTCAATGCCATGAGGGGCGCAGGTATCCAGGCCGCCAAGTTCCTGGCCGACAGGAAGGTGGATGTGCTTATGACCGGCCACTGCGGACCAAACGCCTTCACCACACTCAAAGCTGCGGGCATAAAGGTTGTCATCG
>CAIXMD010000347.1 GCA_903920415.1 uncultured Desulfomonile sp. | reverse complement strand
AGTTCATTCCAATGATCGTGTTCCTTATGGAGGAGAGCTTGTTTTGCTTCCCGGTACATCCCATGAAAATGTGAACGAAAAAACAACAATGAAATTCGAAGGTGTTGTCACAGACCACGATGGGAAACCTATCGTCACTCTTAAGGGTATCCGGATGGTCGAGCTTGAACACAGCGAGGGGTTTCCTTCAAGAATCCATGAAACATTTCTGCCTGTAGATGAGATCGTCAAAGACCTTGAGACAAATTCAGGTGAACTGCTTATTGACACCCTTGACGAAGAAGAACTCCGTGAACACTCGTCGAAAGCAACCCAGAAAAGGGCTTCGGAATGGATTACCGGGCGGGTAGCACTAAAGAAATCAGTTCAAAGGTCTCTGGCAGTTCGCTGCGGGAATACGCCTCTTGGAAAAAGTATCCGCATCACTCAGGATGAACTGGGAAAGCCCTCGGCAGAACTGTCGGATAGGCCTGGCTTCAGTGTCGGCGACGTATCTCTTTCCCATTCTAACGGGCTGGTAGTAGCTATAGCAGCAGCACCAGGATCTTTCGAAGGAGTGGGGATTGATATTGAGAAGACGGAAGCTCGCAGCGAAGCATGGGTCCTGGATTATTTTACAGATGAAGAAATTTTGGCTGCAAGCCGGGATGAAGACCGCTGGGCACAATTGACCCGGATGTGGTGCCTCAAAGAAGCTGTGCTAAAAGCCTTCGGCTCAGGATTGAGATTCGATCTCAGGGATATATGTGTAGCTGACCTGGATGATTACGGTCGCGCCCGCCTGGAATTCCGTAACGGGGCTGCCGCTCATTTCAATGAAAACGGGAAACGGGCCATTGAGGCCCGTGTCGAAGAAAGAGAAGGTCTGGTAATAGCCAGGGTGTTGATTAGGAAATGAGATTCAAACAGAGATTCTTCATTCCGCCCAGAATGACGGTTTTCAAATTGACGTCCATCTCCCCTTGCGAGAGAAGCATTTCACCCCATACGTTCAATAAGCCCAAGGATTTCCGAGGTTTTCTCTTTGAGTAACTCTTTGTTCTGCCTCACTTCTATATTCAGCCTGATGACTGGTTCAGTGTTTGAGGGCCTGAGATTGAACCTCCAATCCTTGAATTCCATGCTCACGCCGTCGGTGTAATCCACAGAAAGTTCGCTACCTTTGTAGTTCGCCTCAATATCGGCGATTACCGCGCGGGGATCCGACACGGTTCGGTTGATCTCCCCGCTGACCGGGTATTTGTCCATCCTGGCTTGCATAAGTTCTGACAGGGAGCGGCCCTCCACACTGAGGGTCTGCACGAGTAAAAGCCAAGGGATCATGCCGCTGTCGCAGTAAGCGAAGTCTCTGAAGTAGTGGTGAGCCGACATTTCACCGCCATAAACCGCGTCTTCTTGGCGCATTCTATCTTTGATAAACGCGTGCCCGGACTTACTCATGACAGGTACTCCGCCTGCTTCTTCCACCATCTCTACGGTATTCCAAATCAAACGAGGGTCGTGGACTATCTTCTGGCCGGACCGGATCCTAAGAAATGCCTGGGCAAGGAAACCGACTATGTAATAGCCCTCGATGAAATTCCCGCTCTCATCGAAGAAAAAGCACCTGTCACAGTCCCCGTCCCATGCGACACCGAGATCCGCCTTATGTGCGACAACCGCTTCAGATGTCACTCCCCTGTTTTCAGGAAGAATGGGATTGGGAATGCCATTGGGGAAATGCCCGTCCGGTTCAGGAAAAATCTTGATGAACTCAATGGGGAGCTTGCTTTCGAGTTTTTCGAGCACCGGCCCTGCGCATCCATTCCCGCAGTTCATAACAACTTTCAAGCCGGAAATCTTAGACGTATCAATATATGAGAGAAGATGTTCTATATAGGCATCCTTGTAATCGACAAATTCAACAGACCCCGGCCCTTTCGACTGAGGAGCAAAATTTTCATCAATGACAATGCGCTCAATGTCTTTCAAGCCCGTGTCTGCACTGATGGGCCGAGACTGATCTTTCACCAGTTTCATGCCGTTGTAATCCATGGGGTTGTGGCTTGCGGTGACCATGATCCCGCCATCCAGCTTCATGTGTGAAGTAACAAAGTAGATTTCTTCAGTAGGACAAAGGCCTATGTCCACAACGTTGCACCCCTGATCATTCAGGCCCCTTTCAAGGGCCTTGGAAATGTCCGAGCTTGAAAGCCTTATGTCTCGACCTACGCACACTGTCGATGGTGAGAGCAGGGACGCATAGGCCCTTCCAATTTTATACGCGACATCCTCGTTAAACTCGTCAGGAATCCGCCCTCTAATATCATAGGCTTTGAAACTGTTCATTATCTTTGCGATTGAACTCGTCATGATGGTCCCTTCCTGTCAAAGCAGACTGCCGTAACCACGTTCGGTGATCAGGGTCTGAAGGTTCTTAACGTCCTGCGCTTTGTCTTTTCGGCAAACCAAAATCGCATCGGGAGTATCAACCACGATAAGGTCTTCAACCCCGACAATTGCCGTAAGTTTGTGGGGAGACGAGACAACGCATCCTTTACTGTTGAGGGCCAACACTTCCCCTCTGATTGCATTGCCGTCGACGTCCTTATCCCAGATGTCCTGCACAGACTCCCAACTCCCCACGTCATTCCAATCCACATCCATGGGAATCACAAGAACGTTCTCAGCTAACTCCATAATTCCGTTGTCAATGGAGATGCTTTCAATCTTCTCGTAAATGCGTGCCACAGCGCTCGCCTCTTCCGGCGTGTTCAATGCGGATGAGATCCCCTCCATGGCCCGGCTGATAGTGGGAAGATACTTTTCGAAGGCACGAATAATGGTAGAAACATTCCAGACGAACATTCCACTATTCCACATGTAGGTGCTTTTCTCAAGATATCTTTGAGCAGTGGCCAGGTCGGGTTTTTCCACGAATTTTTCCACAGAGTAGGCTATAACAGAACCCCGGTCGAAAGCAGGTGCCCCAAGCTTTATGTATCCATATCCCGTCTCAGGTCTGTTGGGCTTGATTCCGAGGGTGATCAGGAAATCTTCCTCGGCCGCGGCTTCCGAAGCTACCCTCAGATGTTCCAGGAATTCTTTTTCCTTCCCAATAAGGTGGTCGGCGGGCAGAGCCACCATGACTCCTTCGGGATCGTATTTGGCAAGTTTATAGGCTGCAAGCGCTATGCATGGTGCTGTATTTCGTCCCTGTGGTTCAGACACCACGGCCGTATCGGAAAGTTCAGGCAGTTGGTCGATGATCTCTTCAGCGTGGGATGCAGCAGTCACGACCATGATCCTTTCAAAAGGCGCGAGAGGAAGAATCCTCTCCACCGTGGCCCTTATCATGGTTCTATTTTCCAGTATTTGTAATAGCTGCTTGGGTCTGCTCTT